>CAKQSU010000058.1 GCA_934273135.1 uncultured Clostridia bacterium | reverse complement strand
CAAGGACCCTTACCTTTCGGTTTTGCTTGAAAAGTCGGGCTATAAGCTCGTTAACAGCGCAAAATCAATAGAACTTTGCGACGACAAAATGAAAACTTACATCGCGCTTTACCCATATGTTAGAGTGCCTGAAACAATATTTTCGCCGCTCAACTACACCGAAAAAACGGACGAGTTTTTCAAAGAAGTCGAAAAAATCATTCCGTACCCGATAGTCGTGAAAGAGGTTTACGGCTCGATGGGGCGCGGCGTGTACCTTGCAAAAACGCAAGAGGAACTAAAAAAGCTTCATGAAGAGCTGAACTTCAAGCCGCATGTCTTTCAGGAGTTTATCGGCAAGGGCGGGGAGGATACCCGCGTGATAGTCATCGGCGGCAAAGCGAAAGCCGCGATGAAAAGAATAAACGAGAAAGATTTCCGTTCCAACGTGGAGCTCGGTGGCGTAGGGATAAAAGCCGATGTAGACGGTGAAGAAGCAAAACTTGCCGAAAAGTGTGCAAAAATTTTAAATCTCGATTATTGCGGAGTGGACGTTCTTTCGGACGAAAAAGGACTTTGCGTCTGCGAAGTAAATTCCAACGCTTTCTGGAACGGAATAGTCAAAGCCACGGGCATAGACGTTGCCGGAGCATACGCTGACTACCTCGTTTCAAAATTCGGTTAAGTTAATATTCAAATTGCACGTTTTATTTTTGAATGAAGCGCAATACCGTTTGACTAAAATAGAATATTTTGTTAGAATATTAAGTAGGAATTGCATTCCGATAATTAGTGATGAAGAATGCAATCCCTATAAAGAGAGTGTGGGTGTAAACGGGATTTTATTTTCGCATGTCCTCGGGAATAAGGACGAGGGTGTGCGGCAAAGATATTATTACAGGTGAAGAATGAAAATAAAGTTTCTCGGGCATTCCGCTTTTTTTGTCGAAGGGAGTGTTTCCGTCGTGTGTGATCCCTATTCGGGAATGGACTTCGAAATGGAAAGAGTTAAAGCCGATTATTGCATCTGCTCGCATGACCACTTCGATCATAACGCCGTCAACAAAGTTTCGGCGTCGCTTTACTTTTACGGTCTTACTTCCGACGTGAACCCTATGATCGAAAAAGACATTTCGTTGAAGCGTATAATCTGCTGCCATGACGACGAAAACGGCGCAAAACGCGGGAAAAATTCCGTTATTAAATTCACCGTAGACGGCGTAAGGTTTTGCCATTACGGCGATATCGGCGAAAAATTTTCGGAAGAAACCGCCGCAAAAATCGGTAAATGCGACGTTTGCTTTATCCCGGTAGGCGGGTTTTACACGATAGACGCGGAAGAAGCCTACAAGTACGCTTGCGCTTCTAAAGCGAAAATAGTTATCCCGATGCATTTTAAAACCCCGCGCTCGTTCGACGTTTTGGACACCGCGGATAAGTTTATAGAGAAATTCGAAAGGGTCAAAAGAGGAAGCGAACTCGAACTCACCTCTTCTTCTCTTCCGCAAAAAACCGAAGTTTTCGTTTTCGATTACGAAAAATATTGATAAGGAGAACGCCTTGCCATGGAAAAGAAAGAATATCAGCTTTATAACATCGGAGATTTAAGAAGCATGCTCGCTAGACGTGGCGGCACGCCGGCAAACAAGAACAAAGCGACCTTGATAGACGAGCTTATCAGAATCGATCGCGGCGAATATCAGCCTATCCGCAACAACCGCGGCAGACCGAGCAGCCGGGTGGACCGTTCCATATTCTACCCTAAATACGACCCGAAGTCCGACAACTTCGACCCGGTCGCCCTTAACGATATCGCCGCCGAAGGCGAAACGATAACGGGTATTTTGGAGCTTAACAACGAAGGGTACGGGTTCATAAGGGTTTCTAACTTCGACACTTCCGTGCGCGACGCTTTTATCGCGCGCCCGACCATTAAAAAGTTCTTTTTGCGCGAAGGCGATAAGGTCACGGGCAGAGTGCAGCCCAAACGGGAAAACAAATTGCCCGAAATGACGGACGTTGCCGCCGTGAACGATGAAGAGCCTACGCTTACCGCGCGCCCGCGTTTCGACGATTTGACGCCGTATTATCCAAACACAAGAATAACGCTCGGCGGAACGGGCGAAATCCCGCTCAGAATGATAGACCTTTTCTGCCCGATAGGCAAAGGTCAACGCGGACTTGTCGTTGCGCCGCCGAAAACGGGCAAAACGACGCTTTTGAAAAGAATCGCGAAATCGGTTGAAAAATTTCACCCGGAAATACATCTTATGGTACTTCTCGTGGACGAACGCCCCGAGGAAGTCACGGATTTTAAGTCTTGCGTAAAAGGCGAGGTTATCTCGTCCACGTTCGACCAGTCGATGGAACATCACCTGCGCCTTTCCGAACTTTGCTTCAAGCGCGGCAAAGCCCTTGTCGAAGCCGGTAAGGACGTTCTCATATTGATGGATTCCATCACAAAACTCACGAGGGCGTGCAACGTGTCCGTTCCCGGCTCGGGCAAACTTTTGTCGGGCGGCATCGACCCCGCGGCTTTGCAGACGGCTAAAAAGTTTTTCGGTCTTGCAAGGAACACGGAAGCGGGAAGCCTGACGGTTATTTCCACCGCGCTCGTGGATACGGGCAGTCGCCTTGACGATATAGTGTTTGAAGAATTCAAAGGCACCGGCAACATGGAAATAACCCTTTCGCGCTCGCTCGCCGAAAAGAGAATTTTCCCCGCGATAGACATCTTGAAAAGCGGCACGAGAAAGGACGAATATCTTTTGACGGAAGACGAACTTGCTTGCGCCGACAAGATAAGAAGAAGACTTTCCGACGACGAACACGCAACAGAAACCATTATCGGTATGATGGAAAAAACTAAAGACAACGCGGAACTTATCGTTAAAGCCGACGGCTATCTTAGTTTGAAGAGGTAATTTTTCGTATCTTTGCTTTCTTTTCGGCAAGAGATAAAAACGCCGAAAACAGCTTTGCCCCGTCGATTGCGGGGAGAACCGTTCTTTCGGGGTGAAACTGAACGGCAAACACGTTCTTTCCCTCGATTGCTTCAATCTCTCCGTCGTCGGCAATCGCCGTCGCTTTTAAGCCGCAACCCAACCTTTGTACGGCTTGGCGGTGCGCGCTGTTTACTATTCCCGCTTCGCCGTACGTCTTTTTGAGTAAGCCTTTAAAGGTTGCGGCGTGCAGTCTGTCCCGCCCGCGGTAGGCGTGGCGAGAAGAAAGCGTGTTGTAAAGCGTTCCGCCGAAGTATACGTTTATAATCTGTTCGCCGCGGCAAATGCCGAAAACGTATCTGTCCGTCTTTAAAAATTTGCGGATAAGATAAAGTTCGTTCACGTCGCGTTCGATGTCAACGTCGCGCGCGTTCGTTCCGACTCCGCCGTAAAGACAAGGCGCAACATCGCCGCCGCCGCCGAGCAGCAAACAATCGGCTTCGTCCGGATTCATCGTTACGGTAAATCCGGCTTTTTTTACGGCTTTAATGTAATTTTGGTGCGGATACTTTCCGTAAACGAAAATCTTAGTCAAACTTTTACCCCTCGCTTTATAACGCCCTACATTATATGAAAATGTATTTTCAAGCGTTAATCGCGAGTAGAAAAGGAAAATAAAAATGAAAAAAATAGCAGTGGTCGCCGCAATGGCGAAAGAATACGAATTATTAGCTAAGTATCTCGGAAAATCGGTGAAAACCGACTTATACGGGGACTTTGTAGTCAATGAGTACGTTGTAGGAGACAAGGAAATTTACTTTATAAACTCGGGAGTGGGCGAAATTTGCGCCGCCGCGGCAACGCAGTACGTTCTCTTAAAATACGGCGTCGAAGCCGTCTTTAACTTCGGGCTTGCGGGCGGCGTTTCGGACGAAAGCAAAATAGGCGGGCTGTACCTTGTTTCGGGCGTCGTTCATTACGACTTCGATACTTCCGCGCTCGACGGAACTTGTCGGGGACAGTATGAAAACGGAGTAAGCCCCGTTTATTCAACGGACGAAGCTTTACGAAAAGCCGTCAAAAATATCTTTCCCGATATGAAAGAAGGCGTTTGCGCTTCGGGCGATAAGTTCGTTGCCGACGAGAATTTTAAAAACGGTTTGAAGAAAGAATTTAACGCTTCCGTTTGCGAAATGGAAGCCGCGGGCATTTACTTTACCGCAAAAAACGCGGGCGTGCCGTGCCTTATAATCAAAGCCGTTTCGGACGAAGCGAGCGCGGAAGATTACTCGTCTTTTATAACTCGGCTCAACGACGATTACGGAAAATTGCTTAAAATACTCGTCGAAAAGTTATAAGAAAAGGCGTTTTTATGGTTTTGCCTATTATAGTCGCGCTTTCTGCTTCGCTTTTGATCGGGCTTTCGGTCCTAATTAAGCCAAAGCGCGTAAAATTTGAATTTTACCCGATAGTGCCGATTGTCGGCGCGCTTATTCTTATACTTGCCGGTAGTATCGATTTGCAAACGGTCTTTTCAAAACTCATCGAAAAAAGCGCGGCAAACCCTTTAAAAGTAGTAATTCTCTTTATTTCTACTTCGCTGATATCGGTATTTCTCGACGAGACGGGTTTTTTTGAAGCCCTTGCTTGCCTTGCCGCAAAAAAAGCGGGCGACAGTCAGTTAAAGATTTTTTTCACGTTCTACGTTCTTGTATCCGTTCTTACGGTTTTTACCTCGAACGACGTCGTTATTTTAACGTTTACGCCTTTCATTTTGCAATTCGCGCGTAGGGCGGGCATAGATCCTAAGCCGTATGTAATGGCGGAATTCGTCGCGGCAAACACCTGGAGCATGCTTTTTTTGATAGGGAACCCGACAAACGTGTATCTTACAAGCGCGGCGGGAATAGACTTTATTACGTATCTGTCCGTAATGTGGCTCCCGACGATTTTTGCCGGGCTTTGCTCGCTTATGGCTTTGCTTCTTTTGTTCGGCAAAAGTTTGAAAAAGCCCCTCGATAAGTCGATTATCGATATAAAATTAAAAGACAAACAGCTATCCGTGCTGGGCGTTTCGGTGCTTTTTGTCTGCACGGCGTTCGTTGCCGCATCAAGCTATATAGGGCTTGAAATGTGGTATGTTTCCGCAATCTGTTGCATTTCTCTCTATGTGATTGCTCTTATTTTTTATGCCGTCAGAAAAGAACGCCCCGTCGTGGTGACGGGCGGAATTAAGCGCGCGCCGTGGCAGATGGCTCCGCTCGTTGTGGGCATGTTTATAATCGTTCTCGCGCTCGACTCGTCGGGGTTTACCGAGCTTTGCGCAAAATTCTTCGGAGAAAAAAACGTAATTTTAAAATACGGAGTTGCTTCCGCGCTTTCGGCAAATCTCTTAAACAACATACCGATGAGCGTGCTGTTTTCTTCGATTGCGTCTTTTGCAACGGGCAACGGGTATCTGAAAGCCGTTTATGCAACGGTTGTAGGCTCGAACGTAGGGGCGTTTTTTACGCCGCTCGGCGCGCTTGCGGGGCTTATGTTTTCTTCGATAGTCAATAAAAACGGCGTAAAGTTCACTTTTGCGGACTTCTGTAAGTACGGTTTTTTGCCTGCTGCATTTTCGCTTTTCGGCGCGCTTGCGGGGCTTAAAATAACGCTGTAAAAAATAATCTTAGGGGTGAAACATGAAAAAAATAGCCATAATGACGGGCGCGTCATCGGGGATAGGTTATCAACTTTTTTCCACAATGCCGCAGGAATTTAGTTTTGACGAAATCTGGGTCATCGCAAGGAGCAAAAACAAGCTTGAGAAGCTTTCTTCCCCTTGCGGAAAAGTTGTTCCCATTCCGCTCGATTTAAGCGATAATCGCTCTATAGACGTACTTATCGCAAAATTAAGAGAAGAAAAACCGATAGTCGATTTGCTCGTCAATTGCAGCGGATACGGCAAATTCGGCAAAACCGAAGATATTCCGCTCGACGAAACGCTCGGCATGATAGACTTGAACTGCCGCGCGTTGACGGCGATAACGCACGTTGCGTTGCCGTATATGCAAAAGGGCGGCAAGATTATCGAAATCGCTTCGGTCGCGGGCTTTCAGGCAATACCGTACATCAACGTATATTCGGCGACAAAGGCGTACGTGCTTAGCTTTTCGAGGGCTTTACGGAGCGAAGTTAAAAAGCAAGGAATAAAGGTAATCGCCGTTTGTCCTTTCTGGATGAAAACAAAATTTTTCGACCGCGCGGAAAGCGGCGGAGGAAAGAACGCCGTAGTGAAAAAATACTTCGCCGTTTACGACCCGAAAAAAGTCGCTAAACGTGCATGGCGTGATTTGAAGAAAGGCAAAGCCGTAAGCTCCTACGGGGCGTTCAACAAGTTCCTCGTGTTCTGCACAAAGATTTTGCCGGACGGAATAAAGACGGGAGTATGGAAAAAAAGCCAAGGGCTGGAATAAAGGGCTTTCATTCCTTATCCCTAATTACCTAAAAGGCGGCTTTTTCGCGCTTTTTAGCGACCGCTCGGGCGCAGTACGGCAAGTACGGCATCCCTCACGCTCGCAAAAAATCATCAAAAAATACGCTCTTTTAGGTGCTTCGCATTTTTGTGGATAAAATCATTGAAATCATATAAACCGTTTGTGTTCCGCAAAAATAATTATTGATAAAGAATTCAATCCCTAAGCAATTTGAGTTTTCAAAACCGACAAAACGGCATAAAGCAAAGTTTGCCTTAATACATTTTTATAGTATAGAGGCAGTCCTTAATGAAGAAACTAACTTTAAAAGCGGCGAGAAAAGCTGCGGGCGTAATGCTTGCGATAATGCTTTCGTTCGTCGTCGCTCTTTGCTTTTTCCCCGAAAAAACGGTCTATCTTTCCGGTAAAGAAAGCTATTCGCCTTACTATTCGGGCAGAACCGACAAAAACGGCGTCGCGCTTATGTTCAACGTTTACGAGGGCGGCGAAACGGTCTCGGGCATACTCGACCTTTTAAAGGAAAAGAGCGTGAAAGCAACGTTTTTCGTGGGCGGCTGCTGGGCGGACGACAACACCGAGATTTTAAAAAGAATAGTATCGGAAGGGCATTTGATTGCCAATCACGGATAT
>CAKQSU010000057.1 GCA_934273135.1 uncultured Clostridia bacterium | reverse complement strand
TCCTTAAAGTAAAGCCTGAGCGGCACGAGCGTGAAACCCTTCTCCTGAATTTTAGCGGTAAGCTTTGTTATTTCTCCTTTGTGCAATAAAAGCCGTCTGTCGCGCTTACTGTCCTTTGCGTTGAACGCGCCGGCGTTTTCGTAAACGGCGATATGCATGTTTTTTATGAACACGCTTCCGCGATAAATCGAACAGTAGCTGTCTTTCAAGCCGACGTTTCCGCGGCGCACCGACTTAACCTCTCCGCCGTCGAGCTTAATCCCCGCTTCTATAGTGTCGGTTATAAAATATTCAAACCTCGCGGCTTTGTTTTCGACTATCGTTTTCATCTTCTTTATTTTACCACTTTTTTCTTTTTAACGCAACTTTTTTCGTCTAAAAGCGCGAAATCAACCCGTCTTGAAGTAAAATCCGCCGATACGACGATTATTTTTACCTTATCGCCGAGCTTAAAGGTACGCTTTGACGAATACAACCTATAAGTATCCGCATCGAAAGTATATTTGCCGGCGGGGAGCAAATCGAGCGGGACAAACCCTTCGCATGTGTTTTCAAGCTCGACAAACAGTCCGTTTGCGATTACGCCGCTTATTATTCCGTCGAACTTTTCGCCGATTTTATCTTCCATATACTTTGCCTTATAAAGGTCGTCCACGTTGCGTTCGCACTCCTCGGCGCGCTTTTCCCTATCCGACGAATTATTGGCGGCAAGAGTAGAAAAGTCCTCGTATAAGTCGGTTATCGCGCTTATATCGCCGTTTAGCGCGGCTTTTAAAACGCGGTGAACGGTCAAGTCGGGATAGCGGCGAATGGGGGAAGTAAAGTGACAATAACACTTTGAAGCAAGCCCGAAATGCCCCTCGTTTTCGGTTGAATAGTAAGCTTTTTGCATGGAGCGCAAAACCGTTCTGTTCACTACGGAAAAGGTCGGTTTGTCGGCAACCGACAGCAAAAGCCGGGCAAAATCCGACGGAAAGATATCGTCCTTTTTCCAAGTCACCCTTATTCCGAGCGCGCTCAGAAACTTTTTGAGATTTTCGAGTTTTTCCGTCGAAGGCTTTTCATGAACCCGGAACACGCACGGATAATTGCCGTAAAAAAGATATTCGGCGACCTGTTCGTTGGCAAGAATCATGAATTGTTCGATAAGCTTTGTCGCGGGCGTGGCTTTATGGAGCGAAACGCTTATTTTGCCGCCGTCGAGCGTAATATCGCCCTCTCTGACGTCAAGTTCGACGTAGCCCGCCTCTTTGCGGCGTTTTTCTAAGATTAGCCTTAACTCGTTCATCTTATCGACAACGGGCGCGATATCGGCGTATTTTTTCCTTAAAACCTCATCGCCGTCGATTATTTTATCTACGTTATTATACGTCATTCTGTGTTTGGAGTTGATAACGCTTTCAAAGATTTGCGAGCCTAAAACGTTGCCGTCCCTATCGATTTCCGCAAAAACGGAAACGGTCAACCTGTCCTCGCCCTCGTTTAAAGAGCAAATGCCGTTTGAAAGTTCGAAAGGGAGCATGGGGATAACGCGGTCGGGAAGATAAACGCTTGTTCCGCGCTCAAACGCTTCCTTGTCTATTTCGCCTTTGAACTTAACGTATGCGGTAACGTCCGCTATATGCACGCCGAGAAGGTAATTCCCCTTTTCGTTTACTTCGAGCGAAACAGCGTCGTCATAGTCTTTCGCGGTGTCGCCGTCTATCGTGAAAATTAGCTTATTTCTTAAATCAAGTCTGCCTATAAGTCGATTATCGCTTACTTTTTGTTCAATCGACTTAGCCTCCGCCATTACTTTTTCGTCGAAAGTTCTTAAAACGGAAGAAGCGTAAAGCATACTGTCTTCTTCGGTAGAAAAGTCGTTGGCTTTGCCGATAACGGCGTTTATTTTGCCCTCGGGACAACGGTTTTTCGGGAATTTTTCAATCGAAACAAAAACCTTGTCGCCCTCTTTGGCGGCGGAAGAAGCGGCGTTCAGGATATAAATATCGGCAAGATACGCCCTGTCGTCCGGGCGAACGTAAGAATTGCCGCCCTCCTTAAAAAACGTTCCGACAAGCGAAGTAAAGCCGCGTTCCACGACTTTGACTACTTCCGCAGCGTCGTTCGCGCCGTTCTTGCCGGGCAACACGCGGCACTCCACTATATCGGTATCGAGAGCCTGCCCCATTAAATCGGGCGAAACGTAATAGTCCTTGTCGCCCTCTACCACAACGAAGCCGAAACCCTTTTCGTTGCACCTTAATTTGCCGACGACTTTTTCCTCTTCCTTTGCGGTGAGTTTTTGTCTTTCTTTATCGGTAAGGTAGAATTTGCCGTCCTTACAAACTATTTTGCCGTCCGAGATAAGGTCGCTCAAAACGGTATCGAGCGAGCGTTCGGACAGCTTCAAATCTTCTTTTTCCGCGCGATGAATAAACTTAAAAGACTTTCCGTCATAGTCCCCGCGCCTGAATTTTTTTAAAATTACGAAATGATATTTTTGAGCCATAAATTCCCTTTGTTAATATTTTTCTCTTTTTTCCTTTTTTTACGCGTTTAAAAACCGACAAGCCGTAAAAGATAAAAAACGGCAAGCAAAAAGCGGCACCGCCTTTCGGAGAGCCGCCGTTTGAATCAAAGTAAGAATTCCAAAACATAGAAGCCTATCATAAAGATAGCCATAAGAGCGAGGCAAACGAAAGTCAATCTTTTGAGCTTGCTTTCGAGCGTCTGACCCTTATCTCTGTTATAGAACGTGTCCTGATTGCCGCCGAGCGCGCCGATACCGTTTGAGTTACCGGGTTGAACAAGAACGACGATGCAAACGAAAATCGCGCAGAGCGCGGCGCCGATGGCGCAGGCAAGGCTTAATCCGAAATATAAACCGTGACTGATTAAAAGGTTAGAAAACATAATATATTCTCCGTTAGGTATGTTTTAACTGTACGCAAGCAAGAAAAACTCATCCCTTAAACGCTTGCCTAAATAGTATATCACAATATATTCAATAAAACAAGCGTTTAAAGGAACTTTTTTCGTTAATTTATCGATTGAAATCAAATTTTTATTTTTCCGCTCGCTTTAAGCCTCCCAAAAAGGCTTAAATAAGCAAACGAAAGGCTTTCTTTTTACTTTTCGATGAGCGATTTGCCCGTCATTTCCTTAGGAATATCCTCGCCCATAACGGTTAAAAGCGTAGGCGCGATGTCGGCAAGAACGCCGCCCTTGCGAAGCTTACAATCCTTGGTGTTTTCGCCGACGATGATAAAGGGAACGGGGTTAGTCGTGTGCGAAGTGAGCGGGCTGCCGTCGGGCAGAACCATTTGGTCGGCGTTGCCGTGGTCCGCCGTGATGAACGCGGTGCCGCCTTTTTTGAGTATCGCGTCAACGACTTTTTCCACGCAATCTTCCACCGTTTTGACAGCCTTAACCGCAGCTTCCAAAACGCCGGTATGACCGACCATGTCGCAGTTTGCGTAGTTTACGATAATAACGTCGTACTTATCGCTTGCGATTTCGCTAAGAAGCTTATCGGTAACTTCGTACGCGCTCATTTCCGGCTGCAAGTCGTAGGTTGCGACCTTGGGGGACGGAATCAAATCTCTGTCCTCGTTCGGGTTGGGGGCTTCCACGCCGCCGTTGAAGAAGAAGGTGACGTGCGCGTACTTTTCCGTTTCGGCTATACGGAGCTGACGATAGCCCTCGTTTGAAAGATATTCGCCGAGCGTGTTTTTAAGGCTTTGCGGCTTGAAAGCGATTTCAACGTTCTTAAAAGTAGCGTCGTAGCGGGTAAAGCAAACGTAGAAAGGCTTCAAGTACCCGGTCTTTCTTTCAAAGCCGGTGAATTCCTCTTCGGTGAACGCCCTCGTCAATTCCCTTGCTCTGTCGGGACGGAAGTTGAAGAAGATTATGGAATCGCCCGCTTCGATAAGACCCACGGGTTTGTCGTTTTCGTAAACGTTGGTCGGCAAAACGAATTCGTCGGTTACGCCGTTTTTGTAGCTTTCTTCGACGGCTTCGGCAGCGTTTTCACACTTGACGCCGTTGCCGACGGTAAGACTGTCGTAAGCTTTTTCCACTCTTTTCCAGCGGTTATCTCTGTCCATGGCGTAATATCTGCCCGATACGGAAGAAATTTTGCCGATACCCACTTCGTCAAGCTTTGCTTGCAACTCGCGGATAAAGCCCGCGCCGGAAGTCGGGGAAACGTCGCGCCCGTCAAGGAAAGCATGAACGTAAAGTTCTTTTACGCCGCGCATTTTGGCAAGGTCGATAAGCCCGAAAAGGTGTTCGATATGGCTGTGAACGCCGCCGTTGGACAAAAGCCCGTAAAGGTGGAGTTTTTTGCCGTTTTTAAGCGCGGAGTCTATGGCGTCGTTGAGTTCTTTGTTCTTAAAGAAGTCGCCGTCCTGTATCTCTTTTGTGATACGGGTAAGTTCCTGATAAACTATGCGCCCCGCGCCGATGTTAAGGTGACCTACTTCGCTGTTACCCATCTGCCCGTCGGGAAGCCCTACCGAAAGCCCGCTCGCGCCCAAAAGCGTGGAGGGATATTCTTTGTAAAGTTTTGATACAACGCCTTCGTTGGCAATCTTTATGGCGTTGCCGTCGGATTCTTCTCTATAACCGTAACCGTCCATTATTATAAGGGCTACCGGTCTCGTTTTCATTTTTTTCATAATATATTTATAGTTACCTCTTTTTGTGTTCTGTAATTTCTCTCACGCGAAGCGTGAATATCGATTGCGCCGTCGCCGCGGCGGCAAACCACATCCACGCCGACCTTCGCCCGCTCGGCTCTGCCGAGCTTTGTGGAGAAGGGGGACCGTCGTCGCGGCGACGGTGGATGAGGGGATATTGAGTACATCCTTACATTTCAACTTTCAACTTTCAACTTTCAGCTTTCAACTTTCGATTGCCGAATAGGCAATTGAAAATTCCGCCCGCACCTTGATGCAGGCAGCAAGCGGAATTAAGTTCAATAATTGACTACTTCGGAAAAATCAACCGCTTTAAGCGACGCGCCGCCGATAAGACCGCCGTCGATTTCTTCCATTGCCATAAGTTCCTTGGCGTTGGAGGGTTTCATGCTTCCGCCGTACTGAATACGAACGAGGTCGGCTTTGTCTTTTCCGAAAAGCGAAGCGACAACGCTTCTTATATAACCGATGGTTTCGTTAGCCTGTTCGCTCGTAGCGGTTTTGCCCGTGCCGATAGCCCAAATGGGTTCGTAAGCGATAACGACTTTCGTAATGTCCTCAACGCCCTTGAATCCTTCGGTGACCTGCTTTTTCAAAAGTTCCTCGGTCTTGCCCGTTTCGCGTTCTTCAAGGCTCTCGCCCACGCAAACGATAGGAGTAAGCCCGGCTTCGAGCGCACGGAGCGTTCTCTTGTTTACCGTTTCGTCCGTTTCGCCGAAGTACTGTCTTCTTTCGCTGTGTCCGATGATGACGTATTCGACGCCGAGTTCTTTGAGCATATCCGCCGAAATTTCGCCCGTGTACGCGCCGCTTACGGCAAAGTGAACGTTTTGCGCGCCGAGGTGAACGTTGGTGCCTTTTACGGCTTCGCCCACGGCATAAAGGTCGGTAGCGGGAACGCAAACGACAACGTCGCACTTAGCGTCTTTTACGAGAGGAATAAGTTCCTCTACGAGCTTTTTACCCTCGGACGGGGTTTTATTCATCTTCCAGTTTCCTGCGATAATAGGTTTTCTCATAGTATATGCAATCTCCGTTATGTTTTTTGAGCGCGGCGGTTTTGAAAAAGAAATCACGCCGCGCCGTTATAATCAGTCTTTATCGTTGAGGCATTCGATGCCGGGAAGCTTTTTGCCTTCGAAGAGTTCGAGGGAAGCTCCGCCGCCCGTCGAGATGTGCGTCATCTTGTCGGCAAACCCGAGCTGAGTGACTGCCGCAGCGGAATCGCCGCCGCCGATAATGGTGGTAGCGCCCGTAGCTTCCGCCAAAGCCTTAGCGACCGCTTTGGTGCCTTCGGCTAAAGTCGGGTTTTCAAACACGCCCATAGGACCGTTCCAGATAACAGTCTTTGCAGACTTAATCGCGTCGGCGTAAAGTTCTCTCGTCTTGGGTCCGATATCGCAGCTTTCTCTGTCGGCGGGGATATGGTCCACGTCGCATACGAGCGTTTCGACGGGCGCGTCGATAGGATCGGGGAAGGAAGCGACCGTTACGCAATCGATGGGGAAGAGCATCTTTTTGCCGAGCTTTTCGGCTTTTGCCATCATCTCTTTGCAGTAATCTATCTTCGTGTCGTCAACGAGCGATTTGCCTACTTCTTTGCCCATAGCCTTTATAAAGGTATAGGACATGCCGCCGCCGATAATGAGCGTGTCGCACTTTTCGAGCAGGTTGGAAATAACGTTGAGCTTGTCCGCAACCTTAGCTCCGCCGAGGATCGCTACGAACGGACGAACGGGGTGTTCGAGGGCTTCCGCCATAACGGAAAGTTCTTTTTCGATTAAGAAGCCGCAAACGGCGGTCTTAACGAAGCCGTATTCGACGATAGCCGCGGTGGAAGCGTGCGAACGGTGAGCCGTGCCGAATGCGTCGTTGACGTAAATATCGGCGAAAGCCGCGAGTTTTTTGCAGAATTCTTCGTCTCTTTTTTCTTCGCCGGCATTAAAGCGGGTGTTTTCGAGAAGAACGATTTCGCCTTCCTTTATAGCCGCGACCTTAGCGCAAGCGTCCGCGCCTACGGTGTCGGTAGCGAACGTTACCTTTACGCCCGGGAGAAGTTCCGCAAGGCGGTCGGCAACGGGTTTAAGCGTGAATTTTTTGATATCCTTTTTGGCTTTTTCCAAAAATTCTTCGGTAGCGGCGGCTTGTTCGGCTTCGGGCAGAGCCTCGACCTTAGCCTTTTCTTTTTTGTTGAGTTTTATCTTCTCGTCAAGCACGTTGTGCGGTTTGCCGAGGTGCGAGCAAAGAATAACCTTTGCGCCATGTTCGAGCAAATATTTAATAGTGGGGAGCGCGCCGTTGATACGGGTTTCGTCGGTGATAACGCCGTCCTTCATAGGAACGTTGAAGTCAACGCGCACAAG
>CAKQSU010000056.1 GCA_934273135.1 uncultured Clostridia bacterium | reverse complement strand
CTTTTAAGCTCGGGCGCGGACAAAAAGATACTGTTTGAGCCGGGCGTTTCGTTTTTCAACGGCAAGGAGTATCTCAAAGGCTACGTAAAAGACGTGGAATTTGCCGTTAATCCTACCGAAAAGGTGGTTTTGGAAGCCTTTCGGGTAAGCCTTAATACCGCAAAAACGGACAATATAACTGCCTTTAAGCCCGCCGAAGAGGTCGAAAACGAGGCAAAAAAGGCGAGCGAAGATTGTTACGGAACGATTTTCGCGCTGTACAATCCGCTTGCCGTTTCAAAATATCCTTTTCTTGTTCCTCTCGACAAAACCGTTTACGCGTCCGACGAAAGGAATTTAAGGAACAATCTTGTCGTTGCGCCGCTAAAAAGCGAGATTACGGGGTTTAAAAAGGTTATTTATCTCGACCGTCCGCTCGGCGCGCCGTTTGACTTTTTCGGCGAAGAAAAAATTGTCGCAAGCGATTCTTATGCGTTCGATTACAAAAAACTTTCCGTCGACCGTTCGGTTTTCGCCGAGGTTTACAAAGAACTGAAAAATTCACGCGGCAAAAAGATTTTTTCAAGCGTGGAGTTTGCTTCCGTAAGCCGTTTGGGCTTTAAAAAAATGCAGGTCGTTTTCGTGACCGAAGTGTTTGTCGAACTCGGATTTGTCGCATTTGAGGACGGAAGGCTCGTCGTTAAAAAATGTGACGGAAAAGAGTTAAGCAATTCTAAAATTTATTCCGCCGTTGAGGCGTTGAAAGACTGATATGTACGAAATTCTTGATGTCGTCCGCAAGGTTTACACCATTGAAGAAGCGGAAAAAATCGAAAAAGCTTTCTATTTTGCGAAAGCCGCTCACGAGGGGCAGAAAAGGGCTTCCGGCGAGGACTATTTTATTCACCCGTGCGCCGTCGCCGAAATTTTAATCGACCTCGGCATGGACGCGGCAACCATTTGCGCTGCTTTTTTGCATGACACGCTCGAAGATACGTCCGTTTCCGAGGGCGATATTTCGCGTGAGTTCGGCGACGAGGTTTTAACGCTCGTTCAGGGCGTAACCAAGCTCGAAAAATTCGAATTCCGTTCGCAAAAGGAAGAGCAAGCGGAAAACTTTAAAAAGATTTTTGTATCCATGGCGCGGGATATCCGCGTAATAATCATAAAACTTGCCGACAGATTGCACAATATGCGTTCGCTCAACTTTTTGTCGGAAGCGCGTCAGCTTGCTATGGCACACGAAACGCTCGATATTTACGCACCGCTCGCGGGCAGGCTCGGTATCTCGCAGATTAAGTGCGAACTCGAAGATTTGTGCTTAAAATACCTCGACCCCGAAGCTTTTGAATTTTTGCGCAAAAACATAAACACTCAGCTTTCGGAACGCCAACGCTTTATCAATTCCGTTGTCGAAGAAATCAAAGGCATACTTGCCGAATCGAACATAAAAGGCGACGTCATCGGCAGACCAAAGCACTTTTATTCGATTTATAAAAAAATGAAAACGCGCAACAAAACGCTGGACCAGATTTACGACTTGTCCGCAGTGCGCGTAATCGTCGAAACTGTTGACGAATGTTACGAAATCTTAGGCAAAATCCACAAAAAATGGGTGCCGATGCCCGGGCGAATCAAGGATTATATCGCAATCCCTAAGCCTAACATGTATCAAAGTTTGCACACCACGGTCGTTACGAGCTTCGGTCAGATTTTCGAAATTCAGATAAGAACTTTCGAAATGCATCGCATAGCGGAGTACGGTATCGCGGCGCATTGGAAGTACAAGGAGCAAAAGTCGGACGAGGATACCTTCGACAAGCGCCTTTCATGGATAAGAGAGGTTATGGAATGGCAGAGCGGCGTCAAAACGACCGACTTTATAGATTCTCTCAAAACCGACATTTACGACCAGGAAATTCTCGTTTTCACGCCCAAGGGCGAAGTTATCAGCCTTGCTAAGGGCGCAACGCCCATCGACTACGCGTACAGAATTCACACGGAAGTCGGGCATAAGTGCATCGGTGCAAAGGTCAACGGCAAAATCGTGCCGCTCTCATACAGCCTTTCTACGGGCGATATCGTCGAGATTATAACGAGCAAAACGTCTAAGGGTCCGTCCTGGGATTGGCTCAAAATAGCGCAAATGCCGTCCTCAAGGGCGAAAATAAAGCAATTTTTCAAGCGTTCGATGGCGGAAGAACACGTCAAGATAGGCAAATCCATGCTTGAAAACGCGGCTAAGCTCAAAGGCTACGTGTTCTCTCAACTTTGCACCAACGCAAACTTCGACAAGGTTTCCGAAAAGATGAACTTCAACACGCAGGAAGAAATGTACGCCGCAGTCGGTTGCGGAGCCGTTTCTCCTCAGCAGGTTTTGTATAAGTTCATCGATATTTACAAAAAAGAAAAACCGATTGAGGAACAGAGCGTCGTTGCTTCCGTCAAAGGCAGAAGTCACGGCTCGGGCGACGTCATCATAAAAGGCGTTGACGGGCTTTTGGTTCGCTTTGCCGGCTGTTGCAACCCCGTTCCCGGCGACAAGATTGTCGGTTTTGTTTCCCGCGGAAGGGGCGTTACCGTGCATAGGGCGGACTGTCCTAACCTTGCGCAAGAGGATAAAGACAGAATACTCCCAGCCGAGTGGACGGGCAAGGCGGGCGAAAACTACGTTGTCAGCATAAAGATAAACGGCACGGAAAAAGCTCCGCTCATGTCCATCGTTTCGGCGGCGTGCGCGCAGCTCGGTCTTTTCGTTCTTTCCTTTAACGGCAGAATAGACAACAAAACGAGAACATCCACCGCCGATATGACCGTAAGGCTCAACAAAAAAGACGACCTTGACGTTCTCTTTAAAAAGCTTCGCGAAAGCAAAGACATAACCGACGTATTCAGAACAATCGTTTAAATATCTCTAATTTTTCTTAAAAAACCACTATGAAATTGTTTACGATTCCCGTTGCTCCGATAGGCGCGAACTGTTACGTTTTGTCGGACGATGAAAACAAAAAAGCGTTGATAATCGACCCCGGCGGGGACTTTTCGAAAATCAAGGCGATAATCGACAAAGAAATTTTAACGCCGGAAGCCGTGCTTTTGACGCACGGTCACTTCGACCACATCGGCGCGGCGGAAGGCTTTTTGAAAGTCGGCGTTAAGTGCTACGTTAAGGAAGAGGACGCGCCGATGCTGACTTCGCCCGAACTTTCTCTCGCAAAAAATTTCGGTTTTCCCTTTTACGGAGTAAGCCGCCACGAGGTTTTGAGTGAGGGCGAAAACAAAATAGGCGGTTTTTCCGTTACGGTTTATCATACCCCCGGGCATTCCGAAGGCTCGGTGTGCATAAAAGTCGGCGATTATCTCTTTACCGGCGACACGCTTTTTTCGGGCGGGTACGGTAGGTTCGATATGCCCGGCGGAAACTACAAAAAGATTTTGTCGTCCTTAAAATTCCTTGCCGGGTTAGACTTTGACGGCAGAGTTTTGCCCGGTCACGGCGAAGAAACGAGCTTAAAGCGCGAAAAAGCTTACGGAATATTAGAAAATTTATGCTTATAACTAATTTTGAAAACTTAGAAAGCGAACTTAACGAGGTCGTCAACGAATTCGGCGTTTACCCCGAAATGCGGGTGCACGGCGAATTAAAGCCCGGCAGCCTTGCGGTTAAGGTCGCGATTGACGACAAAATTTATAGTTACGAATACGCTTTTAATCCCGAAAACAAGCTGATAGAAAAGCGGTTCAAAAAACGTTACGCAAAACTTTCCTTGTATAAAGCCTTGTCCGATTTTACGGGCGTGAAGCTCCCTTGGGGCGCGCTCACGGGGATAAGACCGAGTAAGCTTGCCGTTCAACAAGGCGAAACTTGGCGAAGCTTTTTTACGGACGAAATGCTCGTTTCCGAAAGCAAAACCAAGATAATAGAGGATATTTTGAGCGTGCAAAAACCTTACTACCCTAAAGACGGAGAAGATATTTTCGACTTCTTTGTGAGCCTTCCTTTCTGCCCGACAAGGTGCGCTTACTGCTCTTTCATCTCCTGTGAAATTTCCAAAGAAAAGGCGATTAACGAATATATAGAGGCACTTATTAAGGAAATTAAAGCGGCAAAAGCGTTAGGAAAAACCTTCCGCAGCGTGTACGTAGGCGGCGGCACGCCGGTGTCGCTGAAAACCGAACACTTCGCCGCGGTCTTAGACGCTATAGGCAAACAAAATATAGAATACACCGTCGAAGCGGGAAGACCCGATTGCATAACGGAAGAAAAGCTGAAGCTCATGAAGGACTACGGCGTTACCCGCGTTTGCGTCAATCCGCAGACCTTTTCGGACAAAACGCTTGCGCTTATCGGCAGAAAACACACCGCAAAGGAAACAATAGACAAGTTTTTTCTCACAAAAAGTTACGGCTTCGACGTGAATATGGATTTGATTGCGGGCTTGCCGGAAGAAACATTCGACGACTTTAAAGCCTCTCTCGATAAGGCAATCGAGCTTTCGCCCGAGAACATAACGGTGCATACGCTTTGCCTTAAAAAGGGTTCCAAACTCAAAGAAAGTATGGATAGATTAACCGGCGAAGAAGTACCTAAAATGGTCGATTACGCGCATATAGCCCTACATTCGGCTCAATATTCGCCGTATTATCTGTACAGACAAAAGTACATGGCGGCTAACCTTGAAAACACGGGCTACGCGAAAGCGGGCAAGGAATGTATCTATAACATAGACATTATGGAAGAGATTGCGAGCATACTTTCATGCGGGGCGAACGCCGTCGGCAAAAGACTTTTCCCAAACGAAAACAGAATCGAAAGATTAGGCGAGCCGAAGGACATAAAAACGTACTTAGGCAAGCTCGACAAAATCATCGAAGAAAAAAATCAACTTTTCGGTTAAAAATTTTATTTAAAAATGCTTATAACGGCGGAAAAACGTTTTACAAACGGAATAATTTCTGCTATTATATATGGGTACTTGCGGCTTAGCCGTGCGGCTCCCTTCGCCGCCGCGCTCGGTTGCAGGCGAATACGTACTAATTTTTATAGGAGTAACGACAATGCAGAAGGAATTAAAAACCCAAATCATCACAGATTACGCAACGCACGAAGGCGACACCGGTTCCGTAGAGGTTCAGGTCGCGCTTTTGACCGAACGCATCAACCATCTTAACGAACATCTTGCTACCAATAAGCATGATAACCATTCCCGCCGCGGGCTTTTGAAGATGGTCGGTCGCAGAAAAGGTCTTCTCGACTATCTCAAATCCAAAGACATCGAGAAGTACAGAGACCTCATAGCAAGACTCAACCTTAGAAAGTAAGGTCAGAGGGGTGTTGTCAACGCACCCCTTTTTTCTTGTTATTCGGCTTTTTTGGGTAGAAATCACAAGGTATTTTCCTGAATAAATCAGAGTCAATAGTAGTTTAAGGAGTCAACATGTTAGTAAATCACAAAATTTTCGAGACCGAAATCGGCGGCAGAAAAGTCACCGTCGACGTAGGCAAGTACGCGCAGCAAGCTAACGGCTCGTGCCTCGTCCGTTGCGGCGACACGGTCGTTATGGTCAACGCCACCATGTCCGATACCCCTCGCGAGGGTATGGACTTTTTCCCGCTTTCCGTCGATTACGAAGAAAAAATGTATTCCGTCGGCAAAATCCCGGGCAGCTTTAAAAGAAGAGAAGGCAGAGCAAGCGACAAAGCTATCCTTACTTCCCGCCTTATCGACAGACCTATTCGTCCGCTTTTCCCGAAAGGGCTTTTTAACGACGTAACGGTCGTAGCAACCGCTCTTTCCGTAGACCCGGACGTTGCTCCCGAGCCTTTCGCAATGCTCGGTTCGTCCATAGCTCTCACCATTTCCGACATTCCTTTCGCCGGTCCTACGGGTTCGGTCGTAGTCGGTATGGTAGACGGCAAGTACGTCATCAACCCGAACGCTAAAGAAAGAGAACTTTCCACCCTTCACCTCAACCTCTCCGGCACTAAAGACGCTATCATGATGGTTGAAGCGGGCGCGAAAGAAATCGACGACGAACAAATGGTCGGCGCGATTCTCTTCGGTCATGAAGAAATCAAAAAGCAGTGCGCTTTCATCGAAGAAATGGCTGCCGTTTGCGGCAAGCCGAAGAGGGAAATGGATCTTTACCATATCTACCCCGAACTCGACGAAAAGGTCCGCGCTTACGCTTCCGAAAAGCTCGATTGGGCTTTGGATACCTTTGACAGATTCGAACGTCAGGATAGACAAGACCAAGTCGAAAAGGAATGCATAGAATACTTCACCGCGGAAGACTATACGGGCTTTGAAGGTCTCGGTCTTTCTCACGGCGATATCGTAAGACAGGTTAAGGATTCTCTTTACTATATTACGAAAGAAAAGGTCAGAGCCAAAATCACCAATTACGGCATTCGTCCCGACGGCAGAAAGCTCACCGAGATAAGACCTATCTGGTGCGAACACGGCATTTTACCGCGCGTTCACGGCAGCGGCGTGTTCACGAGAGGCATGACTCAGGTTATGACGACCTGCACGCTCGGCACTATCGGCGACATTCAAAAGCTCGAAGGGCTTGACGAAGAAGTCGAAAAGAGATATATGCACCACTACAACATGCCCGGTTACGCTTCCGGCGAAGCTAAGCCTATGCGCGGACCCGGCAGAAGAGAAATCGGACACGGCGCGCTCGCCGAAAGGTCCTTGGAACCGGTTATTCCTTCTCTTGAAGAATTCCCGTATTCCATTCGTCTCGTTTCCGAAGTTCTTTCCTCTAACGGCTCCACTTCGCAAGCTTCCGTTTGCGGCTCGACCCTCGCTTTAATGGACGCGGGCGTTCCGATTAAGCGCCCGGTTGCAGGTATCGCAATGGGTCTTATCAAGGACGTTGAAAGCGGCAAAGTTTCCGTCATGAGCGATATTCAGGGCTTGGAGGACTTCCTCGGCGATATGGACTTCAAGGTCGCCGGCACGGTGAACGGTATAACGGCTATCCAGATGGATATCAAGATTAAAGGTATCGACGAAGCCATTTTAAGACAAGCCATCAAACAGGCTAACGAAGGCAGACACTTCATTCTCGGCAAAATGCTCGAATGCATTCCCGAACCCAATAAAGAGCTTTCC
>CAKQSU010000055.1 GCA_934273135.1 uncultured Clostridia bacterium | reverse complement strand
GTATAAAGGGTGGTCGGAAAAATTCGGGAAAAAATACGCGAACGCAACGCTCGATACGACGGCGGCGATAAGTCGCAGAGAAAAATACTTTCGCCGCTTCATAGTCGCAAGGAAAAGCCCCTCCGCAATAATGAGTTCCGCCATAAATTGGAACGATTTGTAAAACTGAAATTGAGTCATTCCGCTAATTCCCCAAATACTTATTGAGCGCGGACATAAAATCCTTTTTTCTCGGGCGTGAAATGGCAAGCTTCTCTCCGCCGACAACAATGTTTTGCCCGTCTGCGCTTTCGACGTATCTAAGATTGACAAGGTAACAGTTGTTGCAACGCGCAAACCCTTTGCCTTCGAGCTGTTTTTCCACCTCTTTAAGCGCGCCCGGTCCCTCGATAACGCCGCCCGTCGTGTGATAGTACACGGTATGCCCCGCAACCTCGACGTATTTTAACTCCTGCACGGACATAACCTTTTGCGCGCCGCCCGTCCTCACGCTTACGGAATCGTCCTTTTCCTTATAAACGTGCTTTATTATTCTCGACATTCTCAAAGAAAAATCGCTGTATTCAACGGGCTTTACGATAAAATCGTACGCTTCCACTTCATAACCTTTTACCGCGAACTGCCGAAACGACGTAACGAAAACTATCGTCACGGAAGAGTCTTTTTCCCTCAGCCTCTTAGCCGCTTTTATCCCGTCCATATCGTTTTCGAACTGAATATCGAAAAACACTATATCGAACATCAAAGGTGAGGATAAAAAGTCCGTCGTAGTGCGGAAAAGTTGCGTGGACAACACCTCTTTTTTCTCTAAAGAAAATGTTTCGATATGGCGTTTAAGCGTTTCCGCCATCGCCTTATCGTCCTCGACGATTGCAATTTTAAGCATTTTTTTACCCCTCCTCATCGCATTTATCTTTCAAAAAAAATTTTTAAAGCCGATTAAACTATACCATTATATCGGCTTGTTGTCAATAGTTTTTTGAAAAAATTTTTCTCGTTTTTTCTTTTGCTTTATCAATATATAAAGGCGAAAAGGATTTTCGTTTCCCTCTCGCCTTTCTCTATGTTTTTAAGCAACAAGTCCCGCTATAAGTCGATTATCGGGCAATTTTAAAGGGGTTGCGATTTTTGTTTCGCAACCCTTTCTTTTTTATCAAATTAGACCTTATCTATTATCGTCAAGTCGACCAGTGTTCAAGCGATGAGGTTTTCATTAACTTCTTATAAACGGTGAAGAAGTAAATCGTTTCCGCCGTGCTTGTGACTATCCAGGAAGCCGCGTACAGTAGGTACAGCGACGGGATAGTGTGGAAGTACGCAAATATCGTGTAAATCCAGACGATACGGAAAACGCACGTACCGAGGACGAGGATAATCGTCGGCACAAGCGATTTGCCAAGCCCCCTCGAAGCGGCTATCGCGCTGTCGACGAGCGCGGAAATAAAGTAGGAAAGCCCCATAACGCGCAATCTTTCCATTGCAAAGACCACGACTTCTTCTTCGTTTGTGAAAAAGAAAAGGAACAACCGACCGAAAAACACCAAAAACAGCCCTATTACAAGCCCGAAGCCCGCGGAATACGCAAGGCTTATAAAATAGCACTTTAAAATTCTGTCGCGCTTGCCCGCGCCGAGGTTCTGCCCGATAAACGTTGAGCAAGCGGTATAAAACGCCGCCATTACGTTATAGACTATCGAATCCGCGTTGCTCGCCGCCGCGTTGCCGTTTACGACTACTTTATCGAACGAGTTGACTGCGTTCTGCACAAAGAGGTTTGCGATGGCAAAAAGCGCGTTCTGCACGCCTGCGGAAAGCCCGAGGGTAAGCACGGCTTTCGCCTTTTCGCCGGAAATTTTCAACTTTTTAAAGGAAAATTTGCATGAATCTTTCTGTTTTATAAGGCGAACCATGACGAGAACAGCCGAAATATACTGCGAAATTATGCTTGCATACGCCACGCCTTCCGCTTGCATTTTGCAGATTATTACGAAAAAGAGGTTTAAAAAGACGTTGAGTATGCCGGATATCGTAAGATATATGAGCGGACGTTTTGTATCGCCTTTCGCGCTGAGAACGCCGCTTGCAAAGTTGAACACGGCAAGCGCGGGCATGCCTAACGCGTAAATTTTGAAGTAAAGCACCGCTCCGTCCAAAAGCTCGGCGTTCGTTTCCAACAAAACGAGCATGATTCTGCCCAAAAAGAAGCAGGCAACGCAAACTATCGCGCCGGCGATAAGGTTAATCAAAAAGGACGTATGCACCGTTTCCTCGACGTCCTTATCGCGCTTTGCCCCGAGGAACTGCGCCACTTTGACGTTTATACCCGCGCCAAGCCCTATCAAAAAACCGGTAAAAAGCGTAACGAGAGTGGTGGTCGAACCGACGGAACCCATAGCGTCGGAACTTGCGAACTTGCCGACGACGGCAACGTCCGACATGTTAAAAAGCACTTGCAGAACTTGAGAAAATATGAGCGGCAGAGAGAAAACGAAAATGTTTTTCCAAAGCGAGCCTTCGGTGAATTTATCCGTCCGCTTGGGCGGGTCGGAAACTTCGGGAGCGTCGGAAACTTCGGGAGCGGCGGGCGCGGCGGGAGGCAAATTGTTTTCGTCCTCACGGATTACGTCGCCTATCGCGGCTAATGTAACTTTCGGCGACGGCTCGGTTTTATCGAATAAATTTTCTTCCATAAAAAACCAAATAAAGCTCCCGTTTCCGAAAGCCTTTACTCCTTTTTGTTCGTTTGCCTGTTCGTCAAACGCTTATATGCCGTATTGTAACACAAAACAATATTATAAGCAACCGTTTTCACCCTGTTTTTGCTCGGTGAAAATTAATTTTGTCCGCTTACTATCGTTCCGCCGCCGAGAACCGTTTCGCCGTCGTACAAAACAGCCGCTTGCCCCGCCGTAACCGCGCGGACGGGCTTGTCGAAAATTATTTTCAGCTTGCCGCTTTCTTGCGGAACGACCTTGGCTTTTTCGGCTTTGCCCCTGTAACGCGTGGCAACCTCGCAACAAAATTCTTTTTCAAAATCTCCGCCCGCGATTCTGTTTACGTCCGAAAGAAAAGCTTCTCTTGAAAAAAGTTCGTCCTCGTCGCCTAAAACAACTAAGTTTTTTTCGGGGATTATTTTCGTGACGAAAATCCTTTTGCCCGCGGCAACGCCCAAGCCCTTGCGTTGACCTATCGTGTAACGAAAATATCCGTCATGAGTACCGAGAACGTTGCCCGATTTATCCACGAACTTGCCCTCGCCGATGTTTAAACCCGAATGAAGCCTTATTATTTTGCCGATATCGCCGTCCGGGACGAAACAAATGTCCTGACTATCCGGCTTTTCGGCATTGACAAGCCCGCCGTCGCCCGCAATCTCGCGTACCTTGTTTTTAGTGAGCGAACCGAGCGGAAAAAGCATTCTTTCAAGCTGAAACTGCGTCAAAGAATAGAGAACGTAACTTTGGTCTTTCGTGTCGTCAACGGCTTTTTTTAATAAGAATTTGCCGTTTTTGTCCTTTTCCACGCGCGCGTAATGTCCCGTTGCCACATGGTCGCAACCGAGAACTTCCATTCGCTCGAAAAGCTTGTCGAACTTCATAAAGCGGTTGCAATCTATGCACGGATTCGGCGTTGCTCCGGCTAAGTAGCTTTTGACAAACTTGTCGATAACCTTTTCCTTAAAGTCGTCCTTAAAGTTGAAAACGTAATAGGGCATACCGAGCGAGTAAGCGACCGAGCGGGCGTCGAAAACGTCGTCGAGAGAACAACAAGTATGGGCGCGGGGTATGCCCGCGTCCTCGTTTGCATAAAGCTTCATGGTGCAACCTATGCACTCGTTGCCCTCTTCTTTTAAAATTTTCGCTGCAACGGAACTGTCTACGCCGCCGCTCATTGCCACTAAAATTTTCATTAAAAGCCCTTCTATAAGTCGATTATTCGCGTTTTTTACTCTTCAAACAAAGCGGTGGAAAGATATCTTTCGCCCGTGTCCGGCATCAAAACGACGATTGTCTTGCCCTCGGCTTCTTTCCTTTTTGCAACGCTTATCGCAGCGCAAAGCGCGGCACCCGAGGATATTCCCACAAGCACGCCTTCAGTTTTACCCATCTCTTTTCCGAACTTAAAAGCGTCCTCGTCGGAAACGGGGATAACCTCGTCGTAAATCTTAGTATCGAGGATTTCCGGAACAAAACCCGCGCCTATACCCTGAATTTTGTGCGCTCCCGCAACGCCCGTCGAAAGCACTGCGGAAGTAGCCGGTTCCACGGCTACGATTTTAACGTTCGGCAATTTTTCTTTCAAAAAACCGCCTACGCCCGTTATCGTACCGCCCGTGCCTACGCCCGCGACAAAATAATCGACCTTGCCGTTCGTGTCTTCGAAAATTTCCGGTCCGGTGGTCATATAATGCGCCTTAGGGTTGGACGGATTTACGAATTGCCCCATAACGACCCCGCCGGGGATTTCGTTTTTTAACTCTTCCGCCTTTGCAATCGCTCCCTTCATACCGAGGTTGCCGGGCGTAAGCACAAGTTCCGCGCCGTAACCTTTCATGAGCTTTCTTCTTTCAACGGACATCGTTTCCGGCATAACGATAATTACGCGATACCCTTTCGAAGCGGCAATCGCCGAAAGCCCTATGCCGGTGTTGCCCGAAGTCGGCTCTATTATAACGGAACCCTCTTTCAGAACGCCGCACTTTTCGGCGTCGTCGATCATAAACTTTGCCACTCTGTCCTTGACGGACCCTGCCGGGTTGAAATATTCGAGCTTAGCTACGAGCTTAGCTTTTAAGCCGTACTTTTTTTCGATGTTTTTAAGCTCCAAAAGCGGTGTTTTGCCGACAAGCTCGGCAACCGAATTATATATTTTCATTTTCTTCTCCTTTTGCGCCTGTCGTTTGCGCAAAACTAATTACTTACCGCATAGGTAAGTTGATGATATTATACAACGTATAAAAAGCCTTGTCAAGAAAAAAGAACGGCTTACGCAAAAACTTTTTTATAGCCCGCCCCACACCGCCGCGCCGATGCCGATGGAGAGCAAAACAAGCCCGATAATCGACTTATAGGTAAACTTTTCCTTTAAAACGACCGCCGAAAAAACAAGCGTTAAAATAACGGAAAATTTGCCGACGGCATTCACTGCAACGGGGTTCACGCCGTCAAGGGATAAGGCGGCGTATTCCAAAAGCCACGCGCCGCCGGTCGCCAAGCCCGAAAGCGTTAAAAACACCCACGACCCGGACTTGACCTTATCTATGCCGACGTAAGCTTTGCGTCCTAAAACAATGCCTATCGAAAACACAAGCACGACAATCGTTCTGAAAAACGTTCCGACGTCGCTCGGCACTTTTTTAAGACCGAGCTTTATAAGCAGCGAAACGACCGCCGCAAAACACGCGCTAAGCGCGGCGTATAAAAACCATTTTTTGCTTTCCGCCGCCTTTTCGTCCTTTTTATCCGATGAAAACGCCATAAACAGCGAGCCTGCAAGAATAAGCGCGTTGGAAGCGATAAGCATTACAATCGTAAAAACGTTGCCGTTATCCGTCGTATCGCCGAAAAAGAAAACGACGAACAAGATGCTCGAAACAACAAAGCTCGACTTGTCTACCGGCGCAACCTTGCTTACGGGCGCCAGGCTCAACGCCTTATAGTACGTCAGCCATGAAAGTCCGGTGGCAATACCCGACAAAACAAGGTAAACAACGCACGCAAAATCGAGCGAACCTATATTGAAAATGTTTCCGCTTACAAAGCAGACCATGAGCAAACACACAAGAACAATCGCCGTCCGATAAGCCGTTGCCAAGTCGGAATTTACGTTTTTTACGCCTATTTTTGCAAAAATCGTCGTAAGCGAAGTGCAGACCGCGCCAACTGCCGCAAGTATCAGCCACATATTCAGCCCCCGTTTATTAACCGCCGGGAATCCCCCCATAACGATTAAGGCTATAATACGCCTTTTTTACGCGACAGTCAAGCGTAGCGCAAGCGGATAGAAAGTTTTATTTTTTATTTGTCGCCCATGCCGTAAGATACACGGCGATAATCGCAACGAATGTTGCAAAAAACAACATCGAGCCGATGATATACACAAACGCAAGCGCAAACCCGAAACCGCCGCCACCGCCTATACAAGCGTACAAAAGAAGAGCAAGCACGATAAGAACCGCGCCGAGAGAGATAAAAAGCGAAACGGTGTCGGCTTTCCTTACCCATTCTCGAGCCTTGGCAATTTTTCCTTTCGAAAACCAAACGAACAGTTTTTCGAGAGCTCTCACCGCAAAAAACGCAGGCATTGCTCCGAGAAGCAGTTGCATATGCCTAAATATGCTAACTATCCCGACTATTTCTATCGTCATGGCAAGCGTAGCGGTTATTACCGCTCCGACACCGAGCAAAAAACCGTTCAGAACGCCCCGCCTTTCACCCGGCGTTTCGCTTACCGACAAGCGATAAACAAAATTTATTATAAGCGCGACGAATAAAGCAACCATAAGCGTGATGTTCGCACTTTCGAAAAAGCTTTCCAATTTATCGGTTGAAGCGCGGTAAAACGAACTCGGGTCGTCTTTTATTACCTGCAGAGCCCTTATCGCCGCGCTCACGAGATATTCCGACAAAACCTGAAAAGAGTATATTAAAAGCGCAAGCACGGCAAATATCCCGCCGTCACGCCAGGATTTTTTCGCGTTTTTATTTATCGCTTCCTTTCTTTCGCACTCACGGTTTTCTTCTTTTTCGATGATTTCGTTATTCATCTTAATTACCTCCGTTTTTTAGTATTTTTTCTGCTTACATTATACACAACCGACCGCGCTTTTTCAACGTTTTTTTGTAACGAGCGTGTAGCAAAAACGTTGCAAGAAGGTTACATTTATCTTTTTTTGTCGCAATTTCCACAAAAAAACCCCGCAAAACAAGCCGATAATCGACTTATAGCGAGGCTTTTTGTGATTTACGCCTATTTTATTCGGTTTTTGCGGCTTCTTCCTTTTTCTTCTTTTTCTCTTCCGCTTTACGCGAGATAAAAAGCATAATATAGGTCACCGCGATAATTATTCCCACGACCACAACGACCGCGAGCATGCCTTTCCAGGAAATTTCGAGAGCTTTTTTCAAAGCCTCGGTATCGATTGCAAGCAATAAGTTCAACATAATTCACCTCTGATACAATGTATTTGACCGAAAAAAGTGCGGTGTTTGAATTTGCACTTTTCAAGTTCCGTTACCTAAGCT
>CAKQSU010000054.1 GCA_934273135.1 uncultured Clostridia bacterium | reverse complement strand
ACGGAATTGTTTGCCGCACGCTTTTCAAAAATCCCCGACAAGCAATCGGTCGAATAACGTTCCGAATAAACCTTGAACGGCATTTTATACCACTTTCTCGAAATGACTTCGCCGTCCATTGTGCCGTGTTGCAAAGATATCGACAAAACGGAACAGCCGAAAGTGTTGTAAACGCCGTTTTTGTAACGGTGTAAAAACGCAGCTATTCTCTTAAAGATATAGCAACCGAGCGTGTTGTCACCGCGCCGAAATCTAAAATCGGTGTAGTACGAAAAGAATTTCCCGAAGATAACCGCATGCAGCGTATCTAAAAGATAGAAAGGCGAGTAAACCGGGAGAACCGGCACGAAATCCGAAAACTTATCGATATTCAGAACTTCGCCGAGTTCTCTCACGTCTGCGCCGAGGTTTCCCGGGCGTTGCAAGTCGGAAAACAGTTTAACGAAAACTTCGTTGTCGACTACGCATGCATGTCGGCTCATTTTCCAAAGCTCGGAGAACATATCGTTCTTTTGGTTGCACTCTTCGGCAGAACGCTTCACTTCTTGCAATGTTGGCATACTCTTGCGTTCCTTGTCTATCTCCGATATGACGTACACGCCGAACCCGAACGCGTTACGGTTAGGATTGTTTTCAAGCAAGACTTTGCCGAGACGCAACATATCGAAGTCAAGTATATGCGAATGCCTTGAATACGCTTCCCGCTCTTCCGCTGTCCTTGCAAAAAAATCGGTGTTCCAGAGCGGAAGGTTGCCTTCGTCCATAAGCGCATTATCCGAACGAATGGATATGTTCGCCAAAATAAGGCTTGAACGCACGGTGTATATAAAATAAAAACAAAGGTAGTTTTCGGCTACCGTCCAGATATCCTCGACTTTGAGCTTATCGTCCGCATAGTACGGGTAATACTCGAAATCATACCCGAAAATGTTTTCCCGGCAAGGCTTTGTTTCGAACTGCTTTTGCTTTTTCCGAATCCACTTTCTTGCCGAAGTCAAATCAAAAATTTTTCTCTTTTCGACTAACGCCTTAAAATCGTTTTCAAGCGTTTGCCACGGGAAGAACGGAAACTTTAAATCGCATTCAATCAGCTTTTCGAAAGCTTTATCGCGGAACTGCACTTCGGCGGACAAAGCTATATCTACGCAGAACGCCGTTTTACCCGCACCCGGTACGCCTTGAACGATTGTAACGACCCCGCGCTCATTCAAAAACCCGCGGTTGCGCCGTTCGTAATGCCGTAACGTTGCATACCCGCGTTTACGCGCCACGACCGCAAGAACGGCAAATACGCCGACTACCCATAAAGGCAAAGGAATGAACCATAAAGCCGCGCTTAGGTCGGCTAAGAGCTTAAAAAACTGTCTGTAAATATGCGCAAAGTCGAAGCTCATTACAAAGTAAAGGTAAAACGCCAAGAACTCCAAAACGATTGAAATAACGTTGAAGTTCAAAAGCCATACCGTGACGAACAAAAACTTAAACCACTTCTGCTCGCGCATGTATGTAAAAACCGATTTTACGTACCGCCCAACGGGCGAAAAGACGTTTTTTGCAAGCTTTTTGTAGAGCTTAAGCGGCTTGCTTTCCTTGCCGTAGTCGTTGTTTGTTTTCTGCTTAGAACGCGCCGCAATCACAAAAACGGCTATTATGAACGGCATTGCAAAGACAAGTATGCGGCTAAAGCTATACAGCCCGTTCCCGACCGCCGAAAAATACCCTTGCAACGTTTCAAGGTTAAACACTTTCTGCCAATACGCGCTCCACAACGCCTTGAATTCTTCAAAATCGGTCGGAAGATTAAACGGCAGTCTGAACGGGTACTTGCTGTATTCCGTTACCGTCACTACCGTATCGGAAAAGCCGTAGATAAGGACTTCGAAGTAATACTTTGCCGATAGCCCCACGTCTTGCATGCTTTCCCATACCCGCAAAGGCGAATACGGAAAAACGAAGAACGTGCATGCAGCACTTCCTAAAACTATCGCCAAAAGTATTATCACTCTGTGGTTAAACCGTTTCATAGCGCGTTCCCCGCATAAAAAAGATAACCTATCAAAAGCGCCGCCAAGACAAACAGCGCGATTGACAAAACCCGCTTTAAGTTCTTCATACGTTTTCCTTTACTTGTTCGTTCTTCTCGTCTTTATCGGCTTTCTGCGCCGTCTGAATTTAATTAACTTTGTCATTTTTCTTTACCTCGCTTGATTTTGCGCTAAGTTTTTGATATAATACTAAGCATTATGAATACGAAAAAATGCTCGGAATGCGGCGAACTCTTTACTCCGCAAAATGATTTGCAAAAACTTTGCTATAAATGCTGGAAAAAGCACCAACGCTTATGCAAAAACTGCGGAAGAGTAATAAACGGCGCACCAAAAGAACACAAGTATTGCAATTATTGCTATAGCAAGCTTCACTCTACAAAAAGATAATCGTATACGGCGCATTTCGCTTCGTAAAAGTAGTCAAGCGCGACAGAATAAAGCTCGGCAAGCCGCGGTATACGCCTGTCACGGTTGTTTTCTATTCCGTCAAACAAATTCCTTTCCAAAGCTTCCAAAACGTCGGGAATTTCGCTTTGCGGCGTTTCTCGAATGATATCTTGCACTTTAAAGTTGAGCATGCGCTGTACGCATGTCAATTCCGATAAACCGACTTGTCCGCACTTAAGCAAAATATCCTCACGTTCGGAAAGCTCTCTTGCTTTTTCTTGCAAAATTTCTAATGCTTGTTCTTTATTCATTTCTTTTACCTCTTAAAAATTTACTTGATTTCGATAATAAAATCGGTCATTACACGGTTTAAGCACTTAAAAGTGCTTTCTTCCTTAACTTCTACCTTGTAAATCGCTTGCTTGTCGGAAGAAAGCAACGCGGAAGCGAAAAGCAAAATCATTTCGCTTTCGTCCTCGATTACAAGTTCGCTTGCAAGCGCACGCTTTCTTCCGTTAAGCTTTTGCTCGATAAATTCGTTAATCTTTTCAATATTCATTTCTTTACCTCTTTTGGTTGACTTTTTTGTTTTTGTGGAATATAATATTAAATGTAGACGACATACGAAAGCTTTTGCTTTCCACTCGGTGGCGCTTGCTTTGACAAGTTGCTTACGAAGTTCGTCTATTTTTTTTGAAAGGGGATTCACCGTAACGGTTGAGCTTTTTGCGCGCTAAAGTGGACAGCAAATGCCCCTTTCTTTTTTTTATTGCTTTTTACCTTTTTTATTCATGTACCAATTAGGTGGTTTTCGATTTGTACGCTTTTTATAAGACTTGATTTCATGTCTTACAACAGGCATATCTTCTTTCGAAAAATTCCAATCTTTAGTTGTTTCTTTAAAATATTTTTTATTAGTGCTACGAACACCTAATCGCAAATATGCTTGCTTATCGTCTTTAGGGTCAGGGTTCTTTTTTAATGGATAATACTTAAACCGTTCATCTGGTGAATGCGTTAAGCCTAACGACTTGTATTGTGTTTTTGTTTCCCCAAAGACAAAATCGGTATGTCCGATTGCACTTTTACTATTATTCCGCCTAAATTCATTCCGCGGAGTGTATTTTCTTGATTGATGTTTCTTACGTGCCATATTTTCACCTTGAAAGCTTTACCGGGAAAGAGTGTTTTAACTCTCCCCGGGGCTTTTTATTTTTTCTCCTTTTTACGCTTTCTTGCCGCCTTAAATAAACCGTTTATTGCCTTAAACGGTAAAGTAATAACGTTCAATATGAACGTAATAATAGTAGGCAAATAAGGCAGTAAAACGACAAACAATAAGAGAAGCGCAAGCAGACCGAATATTTTCTTCCACCTATCCGTAAATTTAGAGCTTAAATCAAACTCCATACTTGTTGAATTTGACGGTTCGGAGCTTCCCGATTGTTTGTTATCTATTACGCCCAAATTGTATGTAATACCGTCTGTTACGAATTTTAACTGAAGTATAGTAACGTTCCCGACAATGGTAGAAAAATAACCAAAAGTACCGGACGCCGAATAAAATGTATAATCGGTTTCGGTAAAACGGAGAACCCATTTTTTGCCTTTAAGCTCGGTGAGTGCTTCGTCCGTTAATGTCGAATAGGTCTTTACGTCAATAACTGCACCGTAAAAAATGTTTTCGCGATTTTCGCCGCTTATAAAGTCGTCAATCGTTTGGATTCTATCCCATTTATACGTTCCTGCGAATAAGCCGTCGCCGGTATGGTCGACTTTATCCGTATATTTAAGAGGAACTTCTTCTTCACCTTTTTCGTAAAAATCAATTCCTTTACCTGCTGCATTCGAATAAGTTCCTACCTTTTGCCAAGTGTAATATACCTTTGCTTCCAAAAGTTTATCTATCGGCATATTAGTATTGAACGCAACGAAGTGACTATCGCATGCGGTATTAGTAAGATTAAACTTCAATCCGTCTTTATACCTTACAAAACCTACGAATTTATCCGTTACGACGATAGTTTCTATATCAACACAATTTACATAAGGCTTCCCGTTAATCGTGCCGAAAGTATACTGTTTTGAAACTTTAAACGGAACTTCTGTAATAGTATTTCCTCCGCTTGCTTGTTCATCGATACTTTCGTCAAACGGTCGAAAAATAGAGCTAATTGCATAGTACCGTACATTTTCGTCCCTAACGGCAAATTCGGCGACTTTATATTTGTAAAACACGCCGTTCGAATTTAAAAAATCAAGCTTATAGTTTGAGTAAGAGACAGAATCGTTTATAGTCGTAGAAATATTTATAGACGACGCTTTAAAGTTTTTGTTTTCTCCGCTCGGTTGGTAAACGTAAACAAAAAGCTCTTTGTTTACGCTTTCGGCAAGTTGAATAATCTTTAAAGAATAATCGTCCTCAATGGTAAGGTAATTATCGGCATTAAACGAACTATCCTTGCCTAAATCCTCTAAAACGCCCGTATATACTATTTCTTCCGCCTTAGCGCGAATTGTATAACCTGCGGAAAATAACGTTACGACGGCTAACAAAATCGCCGCCAAAGCCGAAAGTTTTTTCTTGACTGTTTCCATACTGTTTTACCTGTCCTTTTGTGTATTTTCTATCGGTACGGCGATTATGCCCGCTTCGTCGTAACGTTCGTTATCCGTTAAAACGCCCGTATCGTCGAATTCAACTTTTGCGACGTCGCAAATAATAAACTTCTTCTTCCCGGTTGCCATTTTTACTCCTTAACGCAAGGGAATAGTGGGCAAGTCTATTCCGCGATAGCTCGACGACGAAGAGCCGCTCGAAGAGCTTGAAGAGGAACTCGAAGAAGAGTTTTCGGACGAGCTTGTTATTTCGTCCGACGGCGAATGGAATTTTCGATAAACCGCGCTAACGCCCGCAAATACGGCTAAACTTACGCATAGCGCAAGTATTACAGATAGTAATTTTTTCATATTGATACCTCCGTTTTGGTTAAGCCGATAGGTGTAGTGTCTCTGAACCCGAAATCGCCGTAGACACCCTTAGCTTCAAAAAAATAATCGATTTCGCCAATAATAATCTCGCCGTCGTCAAGTACGGAAGAAGAACTTTCTCCCGCCGAATTATCGACTTTTTTATCTACAAATTTACGCTCGATAACAAAAGCGATTACCGTCAACATTATCAAAAATACGAGAACTAACGTACAAAACGTAAAAACGCTGTTTTTAGCTTTCATTTGTCGCTCTCCTTGTGTTTAAAAATAAAAGGGCTGTCTTTCGATTGCATATTAAGACAGCCCTTTGAACGCCTTTAACGCGCGATAGTGACGGTAACTTGCTTGATTACGCTGCCCATATCGAGAAGCTTTACTTCTTCGGTCGTTTCTATGTAGATACGGAAGTATTTTGCGTTGGTCGTCAAATCGGTTGAAAGCGTGTTAAGGTCGGCTTTCTGTAAAGCGGAAGCTTTGACGAATTCGTGCTTATAATTGTAAGTATAAACATAGTAGCCCTTAACGTCCGCTTTTTCGTCCCACGTTACGGAATCGAATTTTTCGATAGCTATTTCGTTGCTGACCAAACCGAACTCGCTTTCGACTTTCTTCCCTTTTTCGTCAAGTTGCGCGATTGTATAATCGCCGACGGAAAGGTCTCTCGTCTTGTCTACCTTGTCCAAACGCGGAAGAATCGCCGCGAACGTGAACACCGCAAGCGCGATAAGCGCAATTGCCAAAACGGCGATTATTGCGGAATTTCTTTTGCCTATGTTTCTCATGTTTTGTTAAACCTCTTCCCTATAAGCCTGGGAGCAAGCAATTTTTGATTAGTTTTCTTATTTTTTTTGTTGACTTTTTGCTCTGAATGGAATATAATAAAATAAACGCAGAGCAAAAGGCTCAACAAACCTTTTCTCTATCCCGTATGGTTATATAGTTACCTGCGGGATTTCTTTTTTGTTTGTAGCTCTTCGTAGAGCGATTTTTCGGCAAGATAACAAGTTGACTTACCTTTGTTGTTCTTATCGTCCCAAAAGGCGAGAATACGGTTTTTACACGCCTTAGGAATGTCCGTTGTGTCGCGAATAAATTCCAGGGGCTTACCTTTTGCTTTATCGAACGGCTTGTATATGTACGGCGTATCTTTGCCTATCGCGCCATACACGCCTTTGCGCAGTTTTCCGCCTTTATAGGCGACATCGTTAGGGATAACATACAACCCAGAAAGATTTTTATCTTTTCTATTTCGTTTAATGTCTTTTTTCATTTGACTACCTCCGAAAAAATTGATATACTATTACTGCGCTGGTAGGTAGAAAAACCTAAAGTCGAGTGCAATGCAGTTCGACCGAGCGAAGTAGCAAAAGTGCTGAAATTCTACCCCTTGAGGGTTATGGGCTGTGAAGCTTCGCGTTTAACCGTTCTCTTTTACGAGAGCGGTTATTTTTTTACGCGCGATTTTTTAGGGGTCGGCAAGTCATCATAACGATAATGAGAACTGTTAACGCGTGTAGGAACTATACGCTTGTATTCGGCAACGTCGACAACGCAATCACCGCCGGCAAAATCAACTTTTTTTGCTTTTACGGCTTTCTTAACTCTCTCGTTTCGAATTTTATTTTCGGCGTTCGTGCGCTTGACATACTCTTTGGCTTCGGCTTCTGTCTTAAAAAAAGAAACTAAGCCGTAACGAGGCTGCAAGTACTTACTCCCGTCCTCCCAATATATAGTTTCCTTGGTAGCCGCCGCAAAACTAAACTTCGGGTGTTCCGTGTTGTATTGTTTTGCCATACCGGCGCGAAAAGCTTTCTTCTCAGCCGCCG
>CAKQSU010000053.1 GCA_934273135.1 uncultured Clostridia bacterium | reverse complement strand
CGCCGCGCATGTCGGACGAAAGCTTGTCGATTTCGTCGAGCAAGAACACGGGGTTGTTGACGCCCGCCTGTTTAAGTCCGTAAATAATTCTGCCGGGCATTGCGCCGATATATGTTTTTCTGTGTCCCCTTATTTCCGCTTCGTCCTTTACGCCGCCGAGGCTTATCCGCACGAATTTTCTGTCGAGCGCGCGCGCAATCGACGTTGCAACCGACGTTTTGCCCACTCCCGGAGGACCGACAAAGCAAAGGATAGAGCCGCCGACTTTGCCCGTGAGCTTCATGACGGCAAGATATTCCACTATTCTTTCCTTGACTTTTTCAAGCCCGAAGTGGTCCTCGTCGAGAATTTTAATGGCGTCGTCAAGGCTTTCCCTGTCCGTCGAAGAATTTGTAAACGGCAAGTCGATTATCCAATCAACGTAGGTTCTGAGTACCGTATAATCGGGCGAAGAGGACGGCATTCTCGACATTCTGTCAAGCTCTTTTATAACCTTTTTTTCGCATTCTTCCGGCATTTTTTTTGCGAGAATTTTTTCGCGGAGTTCGCTTACTTCCGCTTCGTCGTCGCCGAGTTCGCCGTGAATGGCTTTTAGTTGCTCTCTTAAGTAATACTCTTTCTGGTTCTTTTCCACGCTCTCTTTAACCCTGTCGGCAATCTCTTTTTCAAGCTGAGCGTTGACGGCAAGAGAATTAAGCTCGGAAGAGATAAGTTCGAGCCGTTTTGTGAGCATGACTTCTTCAAGCACGGCTTGCTTGTCGCTTTCTTTTATGTTGAGATTGAACGCGAGAATGTTTACGAATTCGCTCGGGTTTTCGACGCCTAAAAGCGTTTCCACCAAATCGGAGCTTATTTTCGGCGCGATTTTCGCGTATTCATTGAGTTTTTCACGCGCGACCGAGTGGTAAGCGCGTTCTTCTATCGGAGCGGGCGCGATATCGTCCACGCGCATTACTTCCGCGCTGAAAAGCCCGTCGTCGTCCTTAAACTCCGCGGTTTTTCCGCGGTAAAGCCCTTCTATCTGCAACCTTACGTTTTTTTCGCCTATCCCGTTGAGTTTTACGAGGCGGCAGATAACGCCCGTAGTGTAAAGCTCGCTTGCGGCGGGGTTGTCGTCAAGCGAATTTTTTTGTGTGCATACGAAAAGCTCCGTATTTGTCGTTACGGCTTTTTCGACGGCGTAAAGCGACATTTTGCGCCCCACGTCGCACGAAAAACTAATATTCGGAAACATCGTTCTGCCGCGCAAAACGAGTACCGGCAATACCTTTATTTCTTTATTATCCATAGTTTCACCTCTTTTTTCTTCCGCTTATCGGGAATCAAAAAGTTACTTATGTATTATTGTAACATTATTACGGAATTTTATCAAGTCTTTGCGGCGGTATTTTTCGCTTTATCGCCTTATTCCGCAGCTTAACGCCGTTTTAGAGAAACAAAAAAACGCGTGAAAAGAATCCGACGGGTCGCCCCGCCGGATCCGTAATAAGGAAAGGAAGATATAAAAAGTGTGTTCTTACTTGTTACGTTTTGTCCGTTATGTAAATGAAGAATCCGATATACACCTCGCTCACGGCTTTTTCTTTAACCATAACGTTAGTCATAAACGTATCGTGCAGGTACGTTATATCGAAGCTGAACGTGGTACTTGATCCCGCCGCTATCGTCACCGTCTTTTCGCCGTATTGAGAGTTAGGATTATCGCTTTGCTTTATCAAAGCAAACCTCAAAGTAACCTCTTCCGCTCCGAAGTTTTCTACGGTGTAAGTAATTGTTTTCGTTGAGCCGATGTTCCCTGGCGCGGGATAGACGTACCTTTTAGTCGTAGCGAGGAAATTCGCGCCGACAGCCATATCTTTCGGATCAGCCGCCTTTCCGCCCTTAAAGCGGTAGATATCGCCTAACTCGCACGTGCCGTCTTCCTTTAATACGGGCGCGGTCGTATCCGCGGCGATTAAGGAATAACATCCTTTTTCTTTACCCGCATACAGCTTTCCTTCGGGCAGAAGCTTACCGACTCTCGAAGCATTGCTGTAATAGGTCGTCGGCTCGAACAGAGGCGCAAGAGTTATCGTTTTATTGGGCATGACTATCTTCGCGCCGGGATAGTACTCGAAAGCGTTTTCAACGTTGTACCAGCCCGAGAGTTGCCGCCCGTCGGGTATCGTAACGTTTACGGTCGGACTGCTGCCGGCAACAACAAGTTGTTGGGTTGAGCCGTCTTCGAAGGTCGCGCCCGACAACGTGAGCAGATATTTTGCTCTGACGACTATCGTCTGCCCCGCCAAAGTCAGCGTGTGCTTTTCATAACCCTCGCCGCTGCTAAAAGTATAACAGTCGCTTCCGAGAACGGGAAGAGCGTAGCTTACCGAATGGCCTACCGTGTTGTTGGGGCAAGATATAAGTATATTGCCTTTCGCCTCTTCCGTCGGCACCTTAGTTACTTCTGCAAAATCGGTAGCCCAATATTGCGGCGTGTAACCGCCGAGCGTTGCGGAAGATTCTATCGTCATTCGATCGGGATTTACGTTGTCCATCTTGATGGTTACTTCGATTACGTTTTCACCCTTTTCAAGCGATATCATGCCGCCTACTTCTACCATTTTGAAATAAGCCGAGGATAAGCCGTCGGCAACATTTCCTTCGGACGGAACAGTAGCGGAAAGATCCGCCGCTCCGTAACCGTTGACCGTTACGCCGAACACTTCGCCGAGCTTTTTGCCCACCTTATAATTGTTTGCGAAAACAAACTTGACGGGGACCCGTACGTTTTTGTCGGAATTGAAGGTGAAAGAGAATTTTGAGCCGGCAGGGATGTTTTTTAGCCCTATATTTCCGCTCATATCGGCGCTGAAAGCGTAACTTTTGCCTACGCATTTATACGTTTCGTCCTTTGACGTTCCGTTAAACTCCGCGCCCTCGAATTCGAATACGTTCGGCGTTTTTTCGCCCGTGTCTTCCACAGCGGTATCGACCCACTTAACGGTAACTTCCGCTCCGTAAGTTACGGTGTCGTCGTTTTTCACCATAAAAGCCTTTACCCGATATTTGCTTTTTTGGCTGTAAGGTATTTCGTCTACAATCATGTTTTCCGTCGTCACGGTTTCGTCGTAGATATCGGCAACGGTGAAAACCGTTCTTGCCGTTTCGTCCTCCGCGCTCGTGCGGACGCTTATTCCCGTGTAATATTTGTCGGTCGAGCGTTTTTCAGCCTCGCCGCCGTCTTTTTTGACTTCGTAACCGACCGCTTTGTACTCGCTCATATCCCCGGCGACGGCGGTTGCGAGAAGAAGGTAATTTTTGTCTTGCGACTTGTTACCCATAGTCTTATAAATCACGGTTTCGCCCGTTGCTTCTCCGTCGCTTGCAAACGCGGTAAAAGTCCTGCCATAAATTATTCCGACTTTTTTTGTTTCCCGCTCGAAACGAAGAGATAAGCCTAACGTTAAACATACAGCCGCCGCTATTGCGGCAAGCAAAATTAAATTCTTTTTCGTTCTCATAATTTTACTCCGTTTTTTTTATTTTAATGCGCTTCGAAAATTCCGCCGTTTTTAAGTCCGCCCGAGTCGCCTTGGCTTGACGAGGAATCGGATTCGCCCGAGCTTAACGAACTTAACGAAGTCTGCTCCGAGCCTTCTTTGCTCGTCCTTACAGCCGCTCCGTCCGAACCCGAAGCGGAATTTTTTTTGTCCGCGTCGCAACCGACCGCCAAAAACACGGCGAGAATAGTAGCCGTAACGATTACCGCCAAAAACACCAAGGTTTTACGTCTTTTCATAGCCGACTATCCTCCGAAATCCGTCCAACCGCTTCCGCCGCCGTCATACACGCCGTTTGCGGAATAGCCGGACGCGCTTGTTATCGTTTCCTTAGTGAAACAAATAACGACAACCTCGGGCTTTTCAAATTGTTTTTTCATAACTTTGTTCCTCCGTTTTTTCTTTTTACGGGAGAAAGCATAGCGCGTTTTTTATCTACGCTTTTCCCGCGATTTTGTTTTTACGCTTTATTCGTAATGTAAGTAAAGAAGCCTATGTACACTTCGCTTACGGCTTTATCTTTGACCATAACGTTCGTCATGAACGAATTGTGCAGATAATCGACGTCGAACTCGAACGTAATCGTTTCGCCGGCGGCTATCGTCACCGTCTTTTCGCCGTAGTGAGAGTTTGGGTTTCCGCTTTCCTTAGTAAGCGCAAACCTCAAAGTAACATCTTCCGTTCCGAAGTTTTCGACGGTGTAAGTTACCGTCTTTGTTTTGTCCGTGTTCCCGGCAGAACCCCAATGATTCATCGCTTGCGGCAAGAAGTGCGAGCCTACCGCCATTTTTTCGGCGGGGGCTTGCGCCGTTCCGCCCTTGAAGCGATAAAGATTTGCGAGTTCGAAACCGCCATCTTGATTTTTGACCGCGGCGACGCGCTTTTCGCTGAACGCACTATAACACCCGACTTCCTTTTTCGGGTAATAATGCCCGTCCGGCACTAATTTGCCGATTTTGCCGCCGCCCGCGCTGAAATACTTTGAAACGTCGAACAGAGGGGCTATTTCAAGCTCTTTTGCGGGCATCGTTATGACGTTTACGTCGCCGTCCCGCCCGAAAATTTCCGTTCTGTCCGAAACGTTGTACCACCCGACGAGAGTTTTGCCCGCGGGTACGCCGTCACAAGTCAGCGTAACCGATTCGCCTTTAACAAAGCTGCCCTTTGTAGAGCCGTCGGGGAGCTTTCCGCCTTTGACGGTAAGCGAATATTTTACGTTTTCTCCGACGATCGGCTTAATCCTTACGTTTTTGGCGGGCATAACGAATTTGTCCGCAGGGTAAGTTTCCGTTTCGTCGTCGGCGTTCGCCCAACCGAGCAATACTTTGCCGCCTGAGGGGGTATACTTAATCGCTATTTCTTCGCCCGCTTTAAAGCTTCCGTTAGTCTTTCCGTCTTCGAGCGTTGCGCCGTTTAAAAGCGTCAACTCGTACTTTACGACAACGGGGGTGAAAACTCTTATGCTTTTTATAATGCCGAGGTTGAGTTCTTTCACCTCGTTCATGAGTTCCACCGCGTTAAGCACGTTAGTGTTGTTCCAGCCGACAATCTTTGTCGACGTTTTTTTCACTTCCCCGGGCTTTAACGTTATCGTATCGGAAATTACTTCCGACAAGTACGCCGTTGCGGCGCGATTGGATTGTCTTATCTTAACCGTGACTTCTTCTTTTGCAAGGTTTTGAACGCGATAATCGACGGAATATTCTTTGTCCTTAGTCACCTGATAGGGCGTTTGATTTGTAAAACAAAATCCGACGGGGATTTTTCCGTCCGGGTCGGCGGCTTCCCGCGTTCCCGCGACAAACCGATATATTCCGCCTAATTCGTCATCGACTACCCCGGTCCGCCACTCCATGCGGTATGCCTTTTTATTGTTTCCGCCGTCTTCCCTTTCTTCGCCCGTGCCGATTTTTCCGCCTTTTTCGCCGCCCGACTTAGGCGCGTAAAAGCTTTCAAGCACGTCGGGAGCGGGGGTTAAGGTGATGTCGTTTCTCGTGACGGCGTAGTTTGCGCCCTTGTAAAAAACGTCGTTTTCGTCAAAGTAGCCGCCTATCGTTTTTCCCTCGCCCAAAACGCCCGTGTAAAGGATATCTTCGCCGAATTTAAGGGTGTCGCCCACAACGCATTTTTTTGAAGTGCTTCCGTCCTTAAAGGTTGCGCCGGAAGCGAACGTGACCGTAACTTCCTTAACCCTTGCGGGCAGTAAGTTTTTGTCGTTCACGAAGTCGTTTTCCATAAACATTTTTGAGTTTTTGCCCGTATCGGACGGCGTTTTGGACGGTTTGCACGCAAAAAGCGGAACGGTGAGCGCGACAATCGCCGCCGCGGCAAACAGTCGCTTAACCGATTTTTTCATCTCTGAAAGCCTCCTTTTTCTTATTCGGCATAAACGTTGCCACGCCCCACAAGGCAATGCTTAAAGCCAAAGCCGCGCCCGTAGCAAACTGAACGGCTACAACCGTGATTTTCCACCACGGCGTAAGCTTTTTGATACGGGTAGCCGAGGAAAAACCGTTCATAGCGTTGGAGTGAACGACGGTGTAAAGTACTCTGTGCGTCGATTCGCGCATTGCCATAACGTAATCGTAGTAATCGGTGTTTCCGTTCTCGTCGGGCTTAGCAAAGTCGAACCAGCTTGCCGATATTGTCCCGTCGGGGATATCCTGACCGTAATAAATAGAATGCATAAAGTTTCCGTTGTGCGCGCCGAGTGTATCGGTTACGGCTTGTCCCGTCATGCCGAACTCGTTGCGCAAAACGCTGTTCAAAAAGCCTTGTTGCCCGGAAAAGATTACGCCGAGCGAGTTGAGCGAAGTCATAACGGTAGGCGCGTAGCCCTCCTCTATGATTATCTGAAAGGCTCTGAGATAAATTTCACGTACGCTCTGTTCGTTTGCCCACGTAAACACGCCGCAACGGAAGGTTTCCTGCTCGTTCAAAAAGCAATGCTTTGCGTACGGAAAGACCCCTCTGTCGCGAAGTCCCCTCGCAACGGCGGCAGCCATTTTGCCCGTCAACAATCCGTCCTCGGAATAATAATGGAAGTTTCTTCCGCCGTAAGCCGAACGGTGAATGTTCGCGCCCATGCCGTAAAGCCCGGCGCGCCCCGCCCAAAGACTGTCCTCGCCCCACTGTTTGCCGTAATATTCGGCAAGTTCCTCGTTAAACGTCGCGGCGACGATGCCGTTGCACGGATAGGTCACCGGGGACGATTTTTTGTCGGGGTCGTCCGTAAGAACGCCGAGCCCTTGGTTGACGCTCTTTTCGATATCCTCGTTCGCCATTTCGTAATACGATTGAATCGGTCCCGTGCCGCCGTTCTGGTCAATCGTTTCGGGCTTGCCGATACTCGGCACGGCGTAAGTCATTCTGAATCCGTGCGATAAAAGGTTAGTCACTTCCTCCCACGGTATCTGGTCCAAAAGGTCCTCCCACATCGGGTCGTTATAAGGTATCGGCTTGTCGTTGGTCGGGTCGTCGTCATTGTCCGCATACGCGCGCAAATCTATGAGCTTATAAGACGTTTTTTTAGAACCGAACGTCACCTTGCCGCGGTTTTTCGCTATTGCGTCCTTAGGCGGCTTAAAGCTATGCGTTAAGTCCGCTTGCATCTTGTCGGTCGCCTTGACGCGAACATGGTTAAACGTTGCTTTTTCCTCTTCGTCCCAGGCGTAAGAGACGGTGCCTTCCCAATCGGAACGAGTCATATAGCGTATGCCCTCGTTC
>CAKQSU010000052.1 GCA_934273135.1 uncultured Clostridia bacterium | reverse complement strand
ACCTATGACAATGGACGAAAAAGATTTAAAACACGGCGAAAATGCTTGTGAAGACGAAGCTTGCGATTGCTGCGAAGACGAAGTTGTGGAACTCACCGGCGACAACGGCGACGTTCATAAGTTTTATCATATCGGCACGATAGACCACAAGGACAAGACTTATGCGTTTTTCCAGCCCGCGGAGGAAATGGAAGGCGTAGACCCCGAAGAGGTTATCATTTTTGAAATCGGCGAGGAAGAAGGTACTCTTCTCCCCGTTGAGGACGAAGATTTGCTCGACGAAGTTTACGAAGCTTTCTGCGACGCGCTCGACGAGGACGACGAAGAGGGCGAGGACGACGATTGCGGTTGCGGCTGCGGTTGCCACCATCACCACGAATAATTGATTTTTGCTTAACCGCGGGCGAATGCTTTAAAATATGCTTGCGGCTAAAAGGGTAGGAAAAATGGAATATTACAAAATGAAAATAGCGGGGTTGGAGCGTTCTCTTCCGCTGTGTCCTTTAAACGATAAGCTCGATATCGCGGGCTTTGTTATGTTCGGCGATACCGAACTCACCGAGGCTTGCGCAAAAGAACTCATCAAGCGCGCGCCCGAGCATGACGTTATGATTACGGCGGAGTCAAAAGGCATTCCGCTCATCTGCTCGATGGCTCGCCTTATGGGCGAAAACCGCTATATACTCGCAAGAAAAGCCCCTAAGCTTTATATGCGCAACGTGGTTTCTTTCGACGTGGATTCCATAACGACGGCGTTTCATCAAAAACTCTATCTCGACGGCGAGGACGTGGCGTATCTTAAGAACAAGCGCGTGCTTATCGTAGACGACGTTATCTCGACGGGAGCGTCATTAAACGCTCTCGAAAACCTCGTTAAGGAAGCGGGCGGAAACATCGTCGGCAAAATGACCGTTTTAGCCGAAGGCGACGCCGCTAAGCGCGACGATATAATCTATCTCGAACCGCTGCCGCTTTTCGACAAGCAAGGCAACCCGATAGAGTAATCTTTCGCTAAAAAGCGCAAGATTGATATGTAAATCCGCAAGCGGATTTGTGATGTTTGCACACAAGCGATGTTGCCTTACGGCAGTGATGTTTGCTTTATAAAAAGCCACATATTTAACAAAATTACGAACTAAACAAAACAAACAAAAACCCGTCTATAAGTCGATTATCGGCTGTTTAGACGGGTTTTATGCATGAATTGCGGTTGAGGCTTTTCAGCTTACCGCGTTGTCGGCAAATTCTTTGAATTGGTTAAGCGTCATCGTGCCGTTTGCAACGGCGAGAAACTTGTCGTTATAGATATCGGTCATGCGGCAGGTAAGGTTGATGAGATATTTGCAGACTTCGGTAGTCGGCGTCATATCCATGAACGGGCAAAGAATCTTAAACCCGAGATAACCGTCGGAAATATCCAATTCGAAAGAGCCGTTGAGCATAGTGAAGTTCGCGATAGCGACGGCAACGCAAAGTTCCATGCGTTTTTTCTCGTTTACGGTAAAAGGCATCGCCGATTTGACGTACATAATGTTACGGTCGGTGCAAACCCTATAAAAAATCTTAATCGTTAAATCTTCGCCCGAAACATTGCAGGTGATAATCTGGTTTTCGTCGTCGCGGTTGTAGTGCCAGTTCATTTCGTCAAAAGCCTTAATCGCCGTTTGATATACTTGCTTTGTGTCTGCCATTTTCATACTCCTTTTCGCACGGTGCGTTTTGCCCGCTCGCATATAAATTTATATATTTATTATACGATAATAAATTTCAGTTGTCAACCTTTTAAGAAAAATAAACCACCGAAACGAATAAAAAAGTCGCGAAGACGACTCGTTTCGCGACTTTTAAAATATGAAGCTATTTTTCGTACCGCGTGAAGGTGTAACCCTTTGGCGCGCGCGGCTGAAAGATTACGCCCTTTTTGTAGAGCTGGTATACGACTACTATCGCCGCAACGAGGAGAGCTATTATAACGAGCGTTATTATGAGTGCTAAATCGCTCGTGTTGCCGACTTTCGCCGTTTCCCACATATTGTTTAAGGTGCGGGTTTCGTCGTCCGTAAAGCACTTCATGACCGTGCAGCGCAGAACGGTTTTTTCGTCCGGGTACTGCGCCATGAGCTGGCGGTCGGCTTCTTCGGGGTAATAGTAAACGACGTAGGTGTTTTCGTCGTCTTCGCCCGACTTAAAAAAGTACGTCAAGTCTTGCGAAGCGACTTCGACGGGGTCTGTTATTTCCGTTAAGCCGTTTTCGTCGTCAAGCTCGTAAAGAGGGGCTTTTGGCGTGGAAACGAAAGTGAGCGTTTCTCCGTTGACGTAATCTCCGACGTAAACGCTTTCGTAAACGTTGCCGCTTTCGTCGACGTAGTAATATTCGGCTTCCTCTTCGTCCATATTTTCGACGTCTTCTTTCGTGACCTTCGTCGTCGGAGCATAAGCCGTCGCGCCGTACCAATCTATTGCGTTTTCGAACATTGTTTCTCCGCCGATAGAGGGCGAGTAACCGATGTAGTCCATGTTAAGCACCGCATTATCGGGGCTTTCTATAAAGTTGATGAATTCTTGCGCAAGCTCCACGTTTGCGCCCTTAGGCATTGCCCAGCCGTCGAAAAAGATATTGCTTCCTTCCTTAGGCACGGCGTATTTTAAGTAAAGGGCGTTGTCGCCGGCGTCGGGCGTTTCGGCTTCGTCGAGAGTGTAAACGGCGTCGCCGCTCCAAGCAAAGTTGATTGCTATTTTGCCTTGCGCCATTTCCTTTTTGCCGCTGTCTACTTCGTAGCCGTAAATCTTGTCTTTAAGTTCAGTCAACGCTTTGCCGACGATATCGACGGTTTTATCGTCCGTGCGGTTGAAAATCTCGGTAAGGCGTTTGTTGTATTGCGCGGAATCGCGGTCTTTTTCGTAGTCTTTAAGTACGCCGTTGAGTTCGTCCTCCAAACAGTAGCCGACGGCAAGAATGTAACTGTCGCGCACGCTGTCCTTAATGGTGCCTAAGCCTTTGTACTTGTCGTTCCACAAAAGATTCCAGTGTGAGGCGTCCTCGTCGGAAACGATTTCGGGGTTATAAACGTAACCCATCGTTCCCCACATGTAGCACGCGGCGTAATCGTAAAGGCTTTCGTCGCTACCCTCGTTTTTAAGCGTTTTAAAGAGTTCCTGAATGTAAGGCGAGGCGTTCTCGGCGTAGTTTGGGACTTTTGCCATGTCGAGCTTTTCGAGCATGCCCTCGCGCATCATTTTTAAAAGCATGTATTCGGACGGGCAAACGAGGTCGTAGGAATAATTTACGCCGCTTGCCGTTTTCTTTTTGGAAAGGTTAAGTTCGTTGTACATGTTTTCGTTAGTGCCGAAAGTCGAATATTCGACCTTAACGTTGCGGTTTAACGTTTCCTTACAATACTTTTCGAATTGCGTTATAATATCGATGCTTTCGTCTTCCTTGCTTTCGGAAATGTATTCTTCCCAGTTGTAAACGCGGAGTATTTCCACGTCTTTTTCCTTTCCGAGGCTGACGCCCTGAAAACAATAGAGAATGAACGTTACGGCAAGCAATGCCGCGGCGATTATTACGGGAATTTTCTTTTTCATGCTTTCACCCCCGTCTGTTTGGATTTTTTGTTGGCTATAACGTTTGCCGAAATAACCGAAACGATTATGATAAGGAATATAATCGCCGACAGAGCGCGCAGCGCGGGAATAGAAGTGTTCGCCGCGTTTTTGGCGTAAGCGTTGTAAGCGTAAGTCGAGATTGTGTCTATAGTCGAGGGCTTTGTGAAGTTCGTGACGATATAGTCGTCGAGAGAAAGGGTGATTGCAATCATGAATCCCGAAGCGATGCCCGGCATTATCTCGGGAATAACGATTGAAAACAAAGCCTTTGTCGGCGACGCGCCGAGGTCAAGCCCCGCTTCGTAAAGGTTGGGGTCAAGTTGTTTGAGCTTCGGGAGAACGCTCGTCACCACGAACGGGAACACGAGTACGACGTGGGATATAAGAAGAGAGGCGTATGTTCTCGGGAAAAGGAATATCGAGCAGGCGAGAGCCATCGATATTGCCGTGACTATTTCCGCGTTTACGATAGGTATCTGCGTGACGGTGTTGAGGATACGGAAGGTTCTTTTTTTGGAATAGAACATTCCTATTGCGCCGACGGTGCCGAGTATTGTTGCAATGAAGCTTGCGGAAACGGCGAGTAAGAACGTGTTTTTGATTGCCGAAAGAATTTTTTGGTCGGTGAAAAGCATTTTGTAAAGGCTGAAATTCCATTCGGACGACCATTTGCCCATTTCGTTAGACGCGTTGAACGAATATACCACGAGAAGCAGTACGGGCGCGTACATTATGATTAAAATAAGCCAGATATACGTGGCGGAAAAAATCTTTTTTACCATAATCCGCCTCCTCTCGGCGAAGAATTCTCTTGGAATTTACCGGTGAAAAACATAGTCAGGAATATGAACACGAGTAAAATAAGCGATATTGCGGAGCCGGTGTGCCAGCTGTCCGCCGTGCCGATGTTGAATTGGTTTTCGATGAGCTTACCGATAATCGTAACTTTGCTGTTGCCGAGCGTATCGGAAATAACGTAGCTTGTGGTCGTCGGCAAAAACACCATCGTTATCGCGCTTACGATTCCCGGAAGAGAAAGGGGGAGCGTCGTTTTGATAAAGGTTTGCACCTTGTTTGCGCCGAGGTCCTCAGAAGCTTCGATAAGGCTTTTGTCGAGTTTGATTAAAACGGTGTAGATAGGCAATATGGTAAACGGCAGATAGTCGTAAACCATACCGATGAGCGTGGACAAAAAGTAATCGTCCGCAACGCTATAAAGCCCTAACCCGTCGAGAATGAACAAAAGTTCTTTCATCGCCGCCGTGCGGAGAACGAAGTTAATCCACATCGGCAGTATGAATAAAAGAAGGTAAACGCCGTTTTTGTTCATGGAGCTTCTTGCTAAAATGTAAGACACGGGGTAGGCGATTACAAGGCAAATTGCTGTCGTTAAAACGGCTAAGCCGAGGCTCGTGAACAAAACGTGTATATTCGCGCTTCTCGAAAAAAAGTCGAGAAAGTTTGCGAAAGTGAAATGCCCCGCCGCGTCCGTAAAAGCGTAAATCACGATAAGGACGAGGGGAAACACAACGAACAACGCGCAAAACACCGCATACGGTATGCCGAGCTGTTTGCGTGAAAATCTTAACGCCGTTCCCATTTTACTTCACCTTTAACGAAATATTGATATCTTCCGGCTTAATGCTTACGCTTACCTTGTCGAATTCGTTCCAGAGGTATTCGGTGTCGATTACAAAGTCTTCTTCCTCTTCGGTTCTGACGATTACCTGGTAATGGTCGCCCTTATAGAGTATGGAAACGATAGTGCCGCTGACCGTGCCGTCTTCCTCGTTGTCGATTATCTCTATCTTGTCGAGCGGGACTTCGACCTTTACTTCCGTGTCGGTAAGGTCTATTTTTTCGCCCTCTAACGTAATAAGATAGCCTTCTTCGTCGAGGTGAGAACCGGGGTAAAGCTTGGTAACGTCGCAATCGAATGCGCCGTCGGCAAAGCAAACCTTGTTGTTTTTGTCGATGTATCCGTCGTAAACGTTGGAAGTGTAGTTCTTTGCCATGATATGTATGCCGTCCGGTTCGATTATAATGCCGACCTTTTCGCCGACTCTATGTTCAACCGTGCTTTGAATGGTTATCTCGGTCTTTCCTATCTGGAAAGTCATTTCGTAGTGTATGCCCTTAAAGATGGAAGAAATTATAACGCCGTCTACCTGACCTTTGCCCGCTTCCACAATCTGCACGTCCTCGGGGCGAACAACGACGTCGACTTTATCGTTAATCGCAAAATCGTCGAGCATATCGAAAACGTGACCGATAAAACGAACTTTGCGGTTTCCTACAATCGTGCCGTTCATGATGTTGCTGTCGCCTATAAAGTCCGCAACGAACGCGTTTTTCGGCTCGTTGTAAATGTCGACGGGCGTGCCGATTTGCTGAATCGCGCCGTCGTTCATAACGACTACCGTGTCGCTCATCGTCAAGGCTTCTTCCTGGTCGTGAGTAACGTAAATAAAGGTTATGCCGAGCTTTTTGTGCATTTCTTTAAGCTCCAACTGCATATCCTGACGCATTTTGAGGTCAAGCGCGCCGAGCGGTTCGTCCAAAAGAAGAATCTCCGGCTCGTTGACGATAGCGCGGGCGATTGCTATTCTTTGCTGCTGTCCGCCCGAAAGCGTCGTTACGTCGCGTTTTTCAAACTCTTCGAGGTCTACCATTTTGAGCGCGCGCGAAACCTTTTCGTCGATAACCTTTTTGGAAAGGTGCTGTTTTTTGACGATCTGTTCGCCTTTGGCGTTGGTGTACACCGCGTTTACCTTTTTGAGTTTAAGCCCGTAGGCTACGTTGTCGTAAACGTTTAAGTGCGGGAAAAGGGCATAGCGTTGAAACACCGTGTTGATGGGGCGCATATACGGCGGAATTGAAGTTATGTCCTTGCCGTTCAAAAGTATCTGCCCGCCGTCCGGCATTTCGAAGCCCGCTATCATTCTGAGCGTCGTGGTTTTGCCGCAACCCGACGGACCGAGGAGCGTTACGAACTCGCCTTTACGGATATAAAGGTCGATGTTTTCAACTACGACCGTATCGTCGTATTTTTTTGTTACGCCTTTCAATTCAATTATTTTTTCTGCCATTTTTATCTCCTTATAAGGAAAGAAAATATATCGATAACCGCCTTATAGAGCGGCTTTTCGTCTGAAATAAGTAAATTACGCTTAAAAGCTGGGCGGCGAAGATATCCAGATGAAGCTTGCCGCGTCTTTTTTTGTGTTTATTATATAATGTATTTTGTCCGCCTTAAAGTAAAAGCTTTCTCCCTTTTTAACGGCGTACTTTTTTTTGCCGAGGTGGAGCGTTATTTCGCCGGAAAGCACGTAGCCGAATTCCTCTCCGTCGTGCGGAACGTCTTCGCTCGTCTGATTCAACGGTTCGAGTTTTATCAAAAGCGGTTCCATAATGTTTTTTTGCGCGTTAGGCACAAGCCAATTGAGCGTCATTTCGTCGGTTATTTTTTCGATGAAGTCGTTTTCGGAAAAAACGATTTTCTCTTCTCCCTCTTCTTCCGTGAAAAAATCCTTCAAAGTCGTGCCGAGTGCAGTTAAAATGTCGGTGAGCGTTGCGATGGAAGGGCTTGTCAGATCGTTTTCGAGCTGGGAGATGTATCCCTTTGAAAGCTCGCAACGGTTGGCGAGTTCTTCCTGCGTCAAATCGCATTGAAGCCTTAACTG
>CAKQSU010000051.1 GCA_934273135.1 uncultured Clostridia bacterium | reverse complement strand
CTTCGTCGCTAACGATTCCGACCAAGGCAGAAACGGCGAATACCGCTGGCTCACCGAGCAAGCTTTGCGCGAAAATTACATGAAGCCTTTTGAAATTTCCGTCAAGGCGGGCGGCGCAAACGGCATGATGTCGTCCGTAGACCGCGTGGGCGCGACGAGGGCGGCTTGCTCGTACCAACTCCTGACCGAAGTTTTGCGCAACGAATGGGGCTTTAAAGGCAGCGTTATCACTGATTATTATCAGGGCGGCAACACGCACGACGCCGACCAACATATCCGCGCGGGCAACGATTTGCAACTTCTCCCCGGCGGGAATATGAGCCTTTTCGACGACGCTTCGAGCAACACCGCGATTTTGGCTCTTCAAAAGTCGGCGCATAACATATTGTATACCTATATCAACACGCAGTATCTGCACGCCAACGAACAAAGCCTTTCTTTGAACGAAGTTATCGGCACGAGAACGAACGTGTTCCCCTGGTGGATTCCCGTTCTTGTCGGCGTTGACGTTTTAGTCGCCGCGGGGCTTGGCGTATGGGCGTTCTTCATACTCAAAAAAGATAAAAAGGAGATTACAAAATGACGGCTTTTACTCTAATTCAACAGTTTTTGCTCGATTATCTTGCCGTGTTTATAATCTGCGGTGTTGTCGTAGTGGGGCTTATAGTCGCGAATATAATTCTTGCGATAAATGCTAAAAAGCAAAAAACTTCGGCTAAAAACAAAAAGCCCGCGCAAGCGGACGAACCACCAAAAGTCGGGCTATAAGTCGATTAACTGCATATTTTGCTTATAAAACGATATTAAAGGATAAGTTAAGACGGCTTATCCTTTTTCTTTACAAAAAAATTTTTTATATACCTTATTGTCGCGCTCGCATGAGCGAAAATTAAAAAAGGGGTTGACAAAAATGGCGTAGTATAGTAGAATTTATTTATAGGTTGCCTGTCGGCAGCCGAAAACGACGAGGGGGACGGAATATGAATATAGCCGTTGTGGACGACGAGGCGCGTTCGAGAGAAGCACTGTCACATTACGTGGAAAAGTATTCTAAGGAAACGGGGCGGGTTTTGTCCGTCGAATGTTTTGCAACAGCCGACGAATTTTTATCCGTGTACAAGAAAAACTTTTTCTCGATAGTCTTAATGGACATAGAACTGCCCGGGATAGACGGGCTTGCCGCCGCAAAGGAGCTTAGAAAGCTTGACGACGCGGTGACGCTTATGTTTATCACCAAAATGTCGCGTTACGCGCAAAAAGGCTACGAAGTAAACGCCATAGACTTTATCATAAAACCCGTGAATTACGCGGATTTCTGCTTAAAGCTCGGCAAGGCGATAAACATTGCCGAGATAAGAAAGGAAAAGTCCGTAATGATAAGGACCGAAAACGGCTTCGCGCGGATAGCGGTAGACAGGATTGAGTACATAGAAGTTCGTGGGCATAAGACTACGTACAAAATGGTTGACGGCAGAATAGATTCCCGCGGCTCTTTGGCGGATTTGGAAAAATCTCTTGCGGAATACGGGTTTTTGCGCTGTAACAGCTGTTACCTCGTTAATTCGGCATTCGTAAGGTCCGTCGAGGGTTACGACGTTACCGTCGGGAGCGAGGTTTTGAAGATAAGCCATCCGCGCAGGAAATCTTTCGTAGAAGCTCTTCTCAATCTCTATACCGGCTCTAAGAGGTGAAAAATGAGTATAGACGCGATTTTTTATTATTTTAAGTATATTTTCCCGGCATTCGTGTTTCAGCTTGTCGTGAGCGAGGTTGTTTTCTTGTCCGGATTAAAACGCAAAAAGTTTTTCTTTTTAAAGCTTGCGGTCGGCATTGTTATGCTTGTTGCGCTTATGTTTTTGTCTTGCGTCATTGCGTTACCGCTTTCGAGCGTACCTTTCGGCGGAACGTTGCCGTATCTTTTGTTGTTTGCGTTTACGACGGTTGCGGCTTTTCTTATATTGGACGAAAGCTATCTTAACATACTTTTTCGTTGTATAGCGGCGTACGCGCTGCAAAACCTTATTTACAGAGTGTATTGCGTTTTTGAACTTTACGGGCTTATTTATAAATTTTCCGTGTTTGCAAACGTTGAATATCCCGTTTCGGCTTCCGTATTTTCTCTCGCGGTTACCGCGGTTTGTTCGGTTGCGGCGTACTTCGTGTTCGCGCGGAGAATGAAAGAAAAAAGTTCGCTTTGGAGCGGAAAAGTCTTTGCGTTCGCTTTTGTTACCTTGTTTGTCACGCTTTTTTTGTGTTCGCTTGCAAACGGATTCTGGTGGCATCATATCGGGCTGTGTCTCGTTGTGTGTTACTTTACGATACTCGCTTGCGTTCTGATTTTGTTTTTGCTTTCCGGTATGCTTGAAAAGGCGGGCATGACGGAAGAAATAGAAGTTATAAAGCATATGTGGGAGCAGGACAAGCGCAACTACGAAATTTCGCACGACGAAATCGAAGTTATAAACGTCAAGTGCCATGACTTGAAAGAAAAAATCCATTTATTGCGCACGGAAAAGGAACATGTTGATGACGAGGAACTCAAAGAAATAGAGGACGCCATAGCCGTATACGATTGCAAAATGGATACGGGGTGTCAACCGCTTGACGTTATACTTACAGAAAAAAGCTTGTGGTGCAACAAACATGACGTGCGGCTCAGCTGTTATGCGGACGGGAAAAGTCTTTCGTTTATGAAAGCAACGGACGTGTATTCTCTGTTCGGCAACCTCCTTTCCAACGCAATGGAAGCCGTAACCGCGCTTTCCGATCTAAGCGAAAGGGTTATCGCGTTTTCGGTGCATCCGATAGGCGAAATGCTTGTAGTTTCGTGCGAAAACTACTACGACGGCAAGAACATTAAGTTTGCTTCGGGTCTGCCCGTCACGAGCAAGGAAGACAAAGATTATCACGGTTTCGGAGTAAAAAGCATGAAGCTTCTCGTTAAAAAGTACGGCGGGGATATGACGGTCGGCGCGGACGGAAAGGTTTTTCGCGTAAAGATACTTTTGCCCGTGCCTAAGGCAAAGCCCCCCAAACAGAGCGAAAACGACGCAACCTTACAAAAAACGAGCGAGTAACGTAAGTTTAGGAAAAATAAAGCAAGTTTAGGACGTTCCTATTGAAAGGAGCGTTCTTTTGTTTTATAATTTTTTTTGTAATCGGGGTCCGAAAAATAAAATTCGGACGAACAAAGGAGACTATCGGATTTATGAATAAAAAAATTCTGATTTTACTGCTTGCGGTTATCGCCGCAACGAGCGCGCTTGCCTTTTACGGCTGCGCCGAAAAAAAGACGGAAGAGCCGCACGTGGCAACGACTATCGCCGCGGCAAAGTCGGCGGACATGTACGTTTACGGTTACGAATGGGGACCCGCCGTTCCTAAAATCGTAATAGAGTTCACTGACAAAGCGAGCGGGTTTTCTAAGGATACGTTCGCGCTCACTACTTCCGTTCCTAACGCCTGGGGAGGCGGAAACATGTCGACTAAGCGCGTTATAACCGACGTTTATTCGTGTGACGAAAGAGGAAACAAAGCCGCCGGCGCAACAAAGTACGTCGCAATCGAATCGGAAGTAGACTATAACGTCGCAAGCCCGTTCGTTTACGATATGACAAGCGGCAGAAATAATTGGGTGAGCGAGTACAAAATGACGCTTAAAGTAAACGACGGCAAATCATTCACTGTCGGGAGCGAAAAGTATCTTGACGGCGATAAATTTTCGTATACTTTTACCGCGGAAGACAGGGTCGTTCCGCAGACCGCCGCATGGAATAAAGACACCGTGACTTATACGGGAAACGGCAAAAACATAACGCTTACCCGCGCGAGCTATGCTCCCGACGGAATAGCTTCCGATTCGGGCAAAAACCCGCTCGTTATCTGGCTGCACGGCGCGGGCGAAGGCGGCACCGATATCGATATAGACCTTTTGGGTAACGAAGTGACGGGGCTTACTTACGAAAACAAAGTCAACGTTCAGCATTATTTTGCGAAAAACGGCTTAAAAGGCGCGTACGTTCTTGCCGTTCAGTCGCCTACAATGTGGATGGATAAAGACGGAACGGGTACGTACAACAACGGCGCGAACGAGAGCGGCGCGCAGACTTCTTACTATACGGAAGCTTTGTGGAAAGCCATCACGACTTACGTCGACGGCAATGCCGACGTGGACAAAAACAGAATCTATATCGGCGGTTGTTCCAACGGCGGATACATGACGGTGAACATGATGATTGAACACGGCGATTATTTTGCGGCGTTCTACCCCATTTGCGAAGCTTACAGAAATACCCGTATTCCGGACGAAACAATCGATAAAATAAAGAATTACAAAATGTGGTTTCTTCTTTCCGAAGACGATAAAACCGTAAATCCGAGCGATTATACGCTTTCCTTATACGCTCGTCTTATTGCGGCGGGAGCCGAGAATATAAACCTTACGCTCACCGCGCACGTTGTGGGGCAAGACGCTAAAAAGCCTCAAACGGCATACCTTACGCAAGGACACTGGTCCTGGATATACGCTTTCAACGACGACGTGAAAGTCAAATTCGACAATTCTAAGATAACCGGCGCGGAATACCTCGTTTCCGCAAACTGCACTGCCGCGGGCAATATGTGGCAATGGATTAGCGAACAAACAAAGTAAAACTTATTTGCCGCGGCGGTCGTGATGTCGGCGGGGCAAAAAAAATATCAAATATTTTCGGAGGAAAACTCAATGAAACTTTTCAGCAAAAAACTTTTAACGGTTCTCGCAGTGGTACTTTCGGTAAGCGCGCTTACCGCCACGGCTCTCACGGGCTGCTCGCCTAAGGCTCAGGACTTTGTTTTCGAAGCCGAGGAAGCCATACTTATCGACACCGAAGACGAAGCGGCTACGACCGCGCAAGGCTATAAACCTATGACTCTCGAAAAAACAACCGAGTGGACGGAAGACGGCTCCGAGGGACCCGAAGTTACGAACGTAGGCTATTTCTCTGCGAAGGGCGACACGATTAAGTTCGTAATCAACTCTTCGACCGAATGCACCGCAACGCTTACTTTGCGCGCCGCTTCCGGGGTTTTCGATATGGCGACTATGGATTGGAATACCCTTACTTTCACCATGAAAGAAATAGACCTCTCTCTCGGTGACGTCGTTAAAGTAACCAACAACGACGCGGAAGTCGCGTTGACGGGTATCTTGCCGTCGACCCCTAACTCGTCCTGGATGAATGCGGCTTGCTATCACCACTTCGGCGAGGGCAAAGGCAATATCAAGCTCAAAAAGGGCGAAAACGTGATCTTACTCACGATTGTCGGAACGATGGGCATAAACGTAGACAAGATTACTATCAATGCCGCATCCGAGCTTACGTTCACGAAAACCGACAATTCGGAAAGACTTCCTTCCGCGGCTTAAAGGCGCGTAAAGAAGCAAGCCGCCGCCGCGCATCACGGCGGCGACGGCTGTATAAAAACAAAGAGATTATCGGGAGTAAAAAAACATGAAAGATAAAAAGAAATTGAGCTTCAAAAAAGCTCTTGCGATATTCACGCCGATAATGGCGGTTATGCTTGCGCTCTGCATAGCCATACCCGTTGTTGCGGTCAGTAGCTTCGACCTCGTTTTACGCGACTTTTTCGGCGAAAAAGAAGTCGAACGTCAGGGCAGCGTGGACGGGCTTGACGTAAAATACGACAAGTCCGACTATAAGACGAAGGAAGAACTCGACGCGGCGGAAAAAGAGTTTGTGCGCAGCGCGGCGGGCGAAGGATACGTGCTTTTAATGAACGACACGAGCGGCGGAAAAGGACTTCCGCTTAAAACGAGCGCGACGGCGAAAACCAAGGTGAGTTTGTTCTCTCATTCGTCGGTAGCTATCATCGCGGGCGGTACCGGCTCGGGTGTGGGCGCGTCCTCGGTTGACTTAAAACAAGCTTTCGAAGCGCAAAATTACGAAGTGAATTCGACATTATGGAACTTTTATTCTACGGGCGCGGGCAAAGGCTACGTTCGCGGCGCAGGTGCCATTAACTACGGCGGAAGCGAGGATTGGTCCATAAACGAAGCACCTTTGTCCGTTTTAAATTCTAACGGCGTTCTCGATTCGGCTAAGAACACTACGGCGTTTTTCGTTCTTTCCCGCACGGGCGGCGAAGGCAGAGATTTAGGCAGATACATGGGTAAATATACTTCCGTGGAGGAAGATAAGGCAAAACATTACCTCGAACCCGATTCGGTCGAACTCGGCGTTATAAAATATCTCAACGAAAACTTCGATAACGTAATCTTGCTCGTGAACACTAACAACATTCCCGAACTCGGCTGGGTTAAAAACTACGCTAACATAAAGTCGGTATTGTGGTGTCCGGGCGGCGGCGGAGAAACGGCTAACTCCATCGTGGACGTTATAAGCGGCAAAGTCAACCCGAGCGGAAGACTCGTAGACACAATCGCTTACGACGCGTTTTCTTCTCCCGCTATGGCGAATATGGGCGATTTCAGATATACCGTCAACGGTCAGCCCGTCAATTACTACGGCATTTCTTACGACGAAGGCATTTACGTAGGGTATAAGTATTACGAAACGAGATATTACGACTACGTTTACGGCGCGGGCAAGGCTTCCTCGCAAAAGGGTTCGTCCACATCTTCCGGTTGGAAGTACGAAACGGAAGTACAGTATCCGTTCGGTTACGGTTTGTCTTACACGTCCTTTGAATGGTCTGCGTTTAATATGAGCGACATTGACGTAAACGGGCAGATAACCGTGAACGTAACGGTAAAAAACACGGGCAACGTTGCCGGTAAAGAAGTCGTGCAAGTTTACGTTAAAGCTCCGTACACCGCATACGACAAGGAAAAAGGCATCGAAAAGTCCGCCGTTTCGCTCGTGGGTTACGCTAAAACGAGCTTGCTTGCTCCCTCCGCTTCCGAAACGGTAAGCGTAAAAATAAAAGTTTCTGACTTTACTTCTTATGACGACGTCGGAGCTAAAACCTATATCTTGGAAGCGGGCGACTACGTCGTTACGGCGGCGAAGAACGCGCATGAAGCGGTGAACAACGTTTTATCGAAAGAGGGCAAAAACGTTAGCAACGGAATGACGGCAGACGGCGAAGCTACCTTTGCAAAGGCTTACACCGTAGCCGCAACCGACAAAACGACTTACGCCAAATCTTTGGCGGGTGCCACCGTTGCAAACAGATTCGACGATTCTAACTATATCGCAAGGAACAAGTATCTTACCCGTAACGATTGGGAAGGCAGCTTCCCCGTACCGCACGGCTCGCAAGAAGCAAAAGTAGAAAGCACTAACGG
>CAKQSU010000050.1 GCA_934273135.1 uncultured Clostridia bacterium | reverse complement strand
GGTAAGCACAGTGCTTCTTTTTGCCTCGGCGACGAGGAAATAACCATAACGCATGAGGCTTTTTCACGCTCGGCGTTCGCTAAGGGCGCGCTCGTCGCGCTTTTGGCTCTTTCGCGTTTGCCCGCGGGCAAGCTTTACGGCAGGGAAGTTTACGATGAAGTTTATTAAAGCCGAAGCCGCCGGGAATTGTTACGTTTACGTTTTCGATTACGACGAAAAAATTACGCAACCGGGCGCGCTTGCAAAAAAAATTTCTTGCGTTAAATTCGGCATAGGTTCGGACGGACTTATAGTGCTTTCAAAGTCGAAAAACGCCGATTTTAAAATGCGAATGTTTAATAGCGACGGAAGCGAGGGCAAAATGTGCGGAAACGCGTTAAGATGCGCCGCTTTTCTCAAAAAGGAAGCGTGCGGGTTCGATTATTTTACCGTTGAAACGGCGAGCGGCGTTAAAAAAGCTTTCGTTAAAAGTTACGACGCACATAATCGGCGCGGCGAGGTCAGCGCGAACATAGGCGTTGCCGACAATTTTTTCGTCGAAAAAAACGTAACCGAAAAAGTGAAAAAGCTTTTTAAGGTTAAGCCCGTTTTTGTTGAATTCGTGAACGTAGGAAACAGACACTTAGTGATTTACGGAAACACAAAAAACGTCGATTACGAAGTTATAGGCGGGCTTTTGCAAAATGATGAGTATTTTGAGGACGGTATAAACGTCGAATTCGTAGAAAAAGTAAAAGGGGCTTTCAATGTGAAAGTTTACGAAAGAGGAAGCGGAGTTACGCTTGCTTGCGGAACGGGCGCGGGAGCGGTTGCTTTTTCGCTTGTTAAAAACGAGTTTGCAAAAATGGGCGAAAGAATAAGGTTGTTTTTTGACGGCGGCGAGATCGATGCGTTCGTGACGAAAAAAAACGAAGTTGTAATTTCCGGCGAGACGAGAGTTATCGCCGAGGGAGAATTTTATGAAAATAAAGATGAACGAGGGGTTTAAAAGGCTCAAAGGCAATTACGTTTTCGCCGATATTCGCAAAAAAATTGCCGAAAAAGAAGGTGAAAACATTATCGATTTAAGCGTCGGGGACGCGGCGTACCCGATTGCAAAAGTCGTCGGCGAAGCGATGAAAAAAGCCGCGGACGAGATGAGCGGCGAAAATTTTAAGGGCTATCCGCCCGCGAGCGGGTACCCTTTTTTAAAAACGGCAATTAAAAACTATTACATTCATAGAGGCGTCGAAGTGAGCGAAGATGAGGTTTTTATAAGCGACGGGGCGAAAAGCGATATAAAAAGGATTGTAGAACTTTTCGGGGATTTGACGGTTACAATCTTTGCGCCGGGATACCCGCCGCAGTACGATTGCGCCGCGCTTAATAACAAAAAAATCGAGATAATCGACTTATCTAAGGACTTATTTATACCGAACGTTAATAGACTAAGCGAAAAACCGCGGCTTATTTTTCTTTGCTCGCCGTCTAATCCGTGCGGAACGGTGATAAGCAAGACCGGGCTTAAGGGCTTTGTCGATTACGCGCTCAAAACTTCCTCCGTGATAGTTTACGATTCGGCATACGCCGATTACATCGGTAAGGATTGCTTAAAAAGCGGCGGGGTTTTTTGCCCTTATGAGGTTGACGGCGCAAAAAAGTGCGTAATAGAAATTCGCTCGCTGTCAAAGTTTGCGTCGTTCACGGGCGTAAGGTGCGGTTGGTCGGTCGTGCCGAACGAGCTTGTAACCGGCGGAATGAAGGTTTCGGATTTTTATACGCGCAAGCTTTCCTCGGAGTTTAACGGGGTCGGATATATCGTTCAGCGCGGCGCGGAAGCCGCTTTGAGCTTAGAGGGCGAAGAATATTCTAAAAACATAATAAAAATTTATCTCGACAATGCATTTTCGCTTGCAAAGCTCTTGAAAACTCGCGACGTAAAATTTTTCGGCGGCGAAAATTCTCCGTACGTGTTTTTTGAAAAACCTTTTAGTTGGGGAAAAACAGCGGCGTTTGAATACCTTTTTGATAAGTTCGGTATCGCGGTAACGCCGGGAGAAGGGTTTGTTGCGTTCGGAAAAGATTATGCGAGGATAAGCTGCCTGAAAAAGAGAGAGGAGTTTTGTAAGGCGTTGAGTATTTTAAAAAAGGCGTTTTAAAAGAAAAGAAGCCGCTTTTTGGGCGGCTTCCGAAAAAGAAATCAGTTTAAAGGGGTTATGCTCACCGTGACGGCGGGGCTTAGCGCGGCGACTTGGGAAGTCGTGGCGGAAAGAGGCGCGGCGACGATATACGCCGTTTTGTTCGTCAGGTTTTTAAGCGCGTAAACGTCGCTTGCGGAAGTTACCGTTATAACGCCCGTTGCCGTAAGCGTGGCAGGCACGTTGTTCTGCGTCCAGGCGGTGTTTCCGAAGAGCGGGGTCGAAGTCGTGTCGTTGACAAGCGCGATTGCCAAAAAGTCCGTTTGCGGCGAGAACGCGGCTCCCGTCTGATTGACGTATCCGTTCACCGTGAAGGTTACGAGATATTTTCCGACTTCCGAAATATTAAAGCCGTTCCCCGCCAAAGTGATAATGTTTTCGTCATCGTTCGTTTTTTCCGTAAGGGGAACCCTCTCGGAAGAATTAACCGCGTAACCTTCGGTCGGAATGGCGGCGGAATTGTCGTTTAGCGTGGCGAGGGTCGCCGCTCTTGTAACTCCGCTCGGTCCCGTCGGACCCGTCGGACCCGTCGGACCCGTAGGACCCGTCGGACCCGTAGGACCGGTAGGACCGATTGCGCCGGCTGCTCCGACTGCACCGTCTGCACCCGTGGGACCTGTCGGACCGGTAGGACCCGTTGCACCTGTAGGACCGACTGCGCCGGCTGCTCCGACCGCACCGTCTGCACCCGCGGGACCCGTCGGACCCGTTGCGCCCGTAGGACCGGTAGGACCGATTGCGCCGGCTGCGCCGTCTGCGCCCGCGGACCCCGTCGGACCCGTAGCACCCGTTGCGCCCGTGGGACCGATTGCGCCGGCTGCTCCGACCGCACCATCTGCACCCGCGGGACCCGTCGGACCCGTAGCACCCGTTGCTCCTGTAGGACCTGTAGGACCGACTGCGCCGTTTGCGCCGTTCAAACCAGCGGGTCCCGTTGCACCCGTCGGACCCGTAGCACCCGTTGCGCCTGTCGGACCGGTGGGACCGATTGCGCCGGCTGCTCCGACTGCACCGTCTGCACCCGTGGGACCTGTAGCTCCCGTTGCGCCCGTAGGACCGATTGCGCCGGCTGCCCCGACCGCGCCGTCTGCACCCGTTGCTCCCGTTGCACCCGTTGCGCCCGTTGCACCCGTAGGACCGACTGCACCGTTTGCGCCGTTTAAACCAGCGGGACCCGTCGGACCCGTAGCTCCCGTGGGACCTGTGGGACCGATTGCGCCGGCTGCACCGTCTGCACCCGTCGGACCCGTCGGACCCGTAGCTCCCGTTGCACCCGTAGGACCGATTGCGCCGTTTGCGCCGTTCAAACCAGCGGGACCCGTAGCACCCGTCGCGCCGGTAGGTCCCGTAGGACCGGCAACTATCAAAGTCGGACCGGTGGGACCGGTTGCTCCCGTAGCACCCGTTGCGCCCGTAGGACCCGTTACGCCGACGCCCGTGTAGCCGCGCGGACCCGTAGGACCGGTTGCGCCGCGTATAAAGCGAATTTCCGTCAAGTCGCAACTTTTTACGCAGCAAGGCGACGGGAAAAATCCGTTATTGTTTCTGCAACACATAATTATCTCCTTGTAAAGCCGTCGCCAAATAATTTCGACGGCAAAAATTAACGGTATAAACCGTCTATACATGATACGTTGATTTTCCGCTTTGCGTTACGGGTATAAAATTTTCGTACGTATAACGCATATAATACAGTATGAAAACTTTGTCTTTATGCATGATTGTCAAAAACGAGGAGGCGGTTTTAGCCCGCGCGCTGAAAACCGCGAAAATTTATGCCGACGAAATAATCGTCGTCGACACGGGGTCAACAGACAAAACGGTCAACGTCGCGCTTTCGTTTACGCCGAACGTTTTCTATTTTTCCTGGCGTGACGATTTTTCCGCCGCAAGGAATTTTGCTTTCGAAGCGGCAACGGGCGATTACGTAATGTGGCTCGACGCGGACGACGTTGTAAAAAGTGAAGAGGCGGAGAAAATAAAAAAGCTCAAGGAGAGTGCCGACAAGGATATTTACATGTTCTCCTACGCTATGGGCTTTAACGAAAACGACGAGCCGACGTTCGCGTTTTTTCGCGAAAGAATGATTAAAAGGGGACTTTATTTTTGCGGGTTCGTGCATGAAGCCGTGTCGCTTATTGGCAAGGTCGAAAATGTAAAAATAACGGTCGAACACAGAAAGTCCGTCGACAAGCCGAGCGGAAAAAGAAACCTCGAATTATACAGAAAAGCTTTAAGGCGCGGCGTAAGGTTTTGCGGGCGGGACTACTTTTATTACTCGCGCGAACTTTACTTTAACGGCTATTATAAAAAGTGCTTAAAGGTCTTAAAAATCGGGTATCCGCTCATTTCTTCCGAATGGGAAAGGGTTGCGGCAAAGATAATTTTTGCGCGCGCCTTAATCGCGCTCGGCGAATACAAAAAGGCGTTTAATCGACTTATAGAAGGGCTTTCTACGCTTGACCCTACGCCCGAATACTTGTTTTTTATAGGGTTTTCGGCGCGAAGAGCGAAGATAAAAAGCGCGGAGTTTTTCCTTAAAGCGTGCTTTTTCGCTAAGGAAGAAGATTTTGGATTTTCGGACAAAAAATACTCGTTTTACTACCCCGCTTTAGAGCTTTGCTCGCTGTACTTTGAATCGGGAGAAAAGGAAAAATCGCTTGAATACCACAAAAAGCTCGTAGAAAAATTCCCTAACGAAAGGGAAGTAAAATTCAACGAAGAATTTTTTTCGCGCTCAGAAAAATTTTAAAATATAACGCTTGATTTTTACCGTCGTCCGTGATATACTTATGTAAAATCAAACGAAAACGGTATAAAAATGAAAAGAATAAAAAATCAACTTACTGTGATGCTTATCGTTGCAACGCTTATGTCGGTTTTGTACGCCGCGGCGATTGTCGGGCTGATACTTTCGATAGGCAAAATTCAATGGCTTATGATCGTTTGCATAGTTTATCTCGGCGCGGGCTTTTACGCTATCCCGATAGTGTGGATAAACTACGGTGACAAGATTACCCTTTCAAAAGTCGTGAGGGCGGTGTATTCCGACAAGCTTTACGACGTAAAATCAATTGCCATGCAAGTTAGCGACACCGAACAAAACGTAGTGAGTAGTATAAGAAAATGTATCGATAAGCGATATATAGCAGGGTATTTGTTTGACGGCAAAAACCTGACGGTGAACGAACGCCGCGAGCAAGTGGCACAAAGAAAATGCCCCAACTGCGGTGCGCCGCTTGAAAAAAAGAACGGCGTTTTGACGTGCGAATACTGCGGTTTCGTTTACCATAAGGACGAATAAAATATTTTCACATCGTAATTTAAAGGCGGTTTTTTATAAGCCGTCTTTTCTTTTGCCGAAAATAATTCGGTATAAGCTTAAAAAAGTAAAACGGAATAAAAAATGCAATGTAGTTGTATTATTTTTGCAATGGACAAAAAGAAAAAAAAGAATTAAAATAATAAGGAAAGATAAAAAGGAAGGTATTTATCGAATGAAAAGTATTTTTAAGCGCGTTGCGGCGTTTTCGCTTGTAGTCGCGCTTGCTTTCGCCCTTTCCGCTTGCGGAAAAACGGAAAAGACGGGCATAACGCTTGCAAAGTTCGACGGCGGAATAGAAATTCACACCGAAGCGCAACTTGCGTATCTAAACGGCGAAGACCCCGCCGAAATGGACGAGGCGATTGACGGCAAACACGAATATTCCCGTCCGCTCCCCGTAACGCTTACGTGGAAGAACGCGAGAGAGTGTGAGTATTACTCGGTCGAGCTGTCGTCAACCCCTGATTTTTCAAACGCCGTGATGTATCCCGTATCGGAAGAAAAGCTTGAACTTTACAATCTTTTAACGGGCGTCGACTATTATTGGCGCGTGAAAGAAGCCGCTCAGAACGGCGTTACGAGCGAAACGGGAAGCTTCTTTATAAAAGCCGACGGACCGAGGAACCTCTTTATAGAGGGCGTTACGAACGTGCGCGACCTCGGCGGATACTCCGCCTCCAACAAGATTAAGCAAGGGCTTATCTACCGCGGCGGGCGGCTCAACAACAGTTATTCCAAAGGATTCAGCGCGGAAAACGACGTTAGGGACGAATATTGCGTTATGGAGCCGGAAATTACTGCGGCGGGCGCAAAGGTTTTTGCAAAAGTTCTCGGCATAAAAACCGAAATAGATTTGCGCAACACCAACGGCAACGGCAATCCCGGCGGCGGGAAAAAGGTCGGCGGCGTTGTCCAGACGGAGGACCAAGCCAAAATAATAGGCTCGGCGGTCAATAAGGTTTTGGGCGAAAACCTCGTCAATATCGAACCCGTGTACTTAAACGGCAGCGGCGCGCTTTTGGAAAGCAATATTACGGAAATCAAAAAAGTTTTCGATATCTTAGCGCAAAAAGACAATTACCCCGTATACTTTCACTGCAACATCGGCACGAACAGAACGGGTATGATTGCTTTCTTGCTCGGCGCAATTTGCGGGGTCGAAGAAGCCGATTTGTACCGTGATTATATGTTTTCGAACTTCGGCACGATTGCTCTTCGCACGCCCGTGACAAAAAATGACGAAAGAACTTCCGTAAAGGAAATGAACGACGACTTTGGCAATTACATAAAGGCTTGCGCGGGCGATACGATAAAGGAAAAAGCCGAAAATTGCCTGACGGAAAAGTGCGGAGTAACAAAAGAAACGATAGAAAAAGTCCGCTCCATACTTTTAGGAGAAGCCGGGCTATAAGCGCGTTAACGCGATATTTTTGACAAAAAGGAAGGTAAAACATGAAAAAATTTTTTAAGGTAACGGCAGCGGCTGTTGCCCTAAGCGCGCTCACAAGCTTCTTTGGCTGCGCTAAGCTTCCGCAAGGGGCAAAGGTGACGGGCGTGGAGAGCGATTCCGCGCGCGAATGGACGATAACTTATTCGGACGGGAAAGTCGACAAAAAAGGCAAAATCGAAGTTAAAGACGGCGAAACGCCGATTGACGTTTCGGGCGGATATTACGTTATAGACGGCAAAAAGACGGATATTAAGGTGCCGGACGGCAAAAAGGTCGCTCCCGCAAAATTCGACGAATACGCCGCAGTGCAAGCGGAAACGAAAGCCGACACGCGCTACGCCGTAACGAGCGGAAAAGCGGTTGCGGAAAGCAACACGAGTTATACC
>CAKQSU010000049.1 GCA_934273135.1 uncultured Clostridia bacterium | reverse complement strand
CTTTTTTCCGTTCATTTCGTTTTTGTTGCTTTTTTGTCAGAAAGTCAAGCTATATGTCGATTATTCGCCTTTTTTGTCAAAAACGAATTTTTCGACGAGCCTTGCGGAAAACGCGATGATATCCCCGCACGGGCGAGTTTTGTAAAAGTCATCCGTCCTCGGCGTGGGGTAAGGCGAAGTGTCCGTCGTTTTCAAAATATCCTTGCATTCGGTCGTTCCGAACGCCTTTTCAAACTCCTTTGCCATTCTTTGCACAAGCGCGTAATGCTCGTCTTTTAAGCCGATATCGTTTAAATTATCGTATCCTTTTATTATTCCGGCAACCATAAAGGCAGCGGTCAGCGCGCCGCAGGTTTTCCTCATTCTGCCCATACCGCCGCCGAAAGACGAAGCGAGTTTCAGCGAAAGCTCGTCTCCGAGCCCCGTTTCTTCGCCGAACGCTTTAAGAACAGCTTGCGCGCAGTTTGCACCCGCCAAAAAATTTTCGCGAGCGGGTTTCATTTTAGCCGTTTCTTCTATCTTTTCGCTCATTTTTTATTTTACCCCGAAGAGCTTCAAAAGGTTTTCTATCGTTTCTTTCTGCTCCTTTGTTACGTCCTCTTTCGAGGTGTAAGCGGAAGCCGCCGCGCGGATATCTTCTTTGGTCTTATCGTCGACCGCAACGCTTGCGCCCGCTTTCACCGCCGACTCCACAGCAGTTTTCATAACCGTCGAAGAAGCCATTGCGGACACGAGTTTTTCGGGGTTTGCCGCGATTTTCGACACGTCGGTCGCGCAGTTTATTATCTCGGACAACGCCTCGGCTTCCTTTTCCTTTTCGCCGTCGGTCTGCATCTCGGCAACCTTTTTGAGCGAATCCTTGACTATATCGCCTATCGTTTCCGCATTCTCGTCGCTAAGCCCCATGCTCGTAGACACAACGCTTTTAAGCGCGTCGCCTATCATATCGGCAGCACCGGGCGTCAAAGCCTTTAACGCTTCACTTAAGTCCGCCGCCGCCTTTTCGGAAGTCGCGCCTAAGGTAGAAAGCGTTTCGGTGTATTTGTAAAGTTTAACCAACGCTTCCATGGCGTGCGCAAAGTCGGTCAGGTCGGCTTCGACCGTGTCGTAAGTCGTTGCGGAAAGCTTTTCGAGCGAAGCGTCCAACGCGTTCTTATACCCTTCCGGCAAAGATTCCTTGATGTTAAGCCCCATAAACGCTTCGCCGTTTTTCCATTTTTTAGCCGCGGCGGAAAGCACTTCGGCAACGATTCTCTTTATTTCGTCCGACTTATTTAAGTCTTCGATAATGCCGTAAACGGGCTGAACGTTGATGTTTGCAACGTCGGAAAAATCCGTTTCGGTCAAATCCATTACGTGCGGAACGACTGCGCAAACGGCGTCAAGCTCGGTGTAAAGCGAAATTTTTGTGCCGTCCGCTTTTTTGACTTCCATAAACCCGTCAAAGACTTTGCCCGTCAAGCCGTATACGATTTTCACGCCCGTCTTGTCCTTGCTGTTCTTGATAACGTCCTCGATATTTTTGCCCTCATCGGTAGCCGTTATAACTCCGCCCTCTTCGAGTTTTACGTAATAAGTCGAAGCGGCGTTTAAGTACCCGGCAAAAGGCATAAGCACGCAAACCGCGGCAACGAGCGAAGCGACGAGAGAAACAACCATGCCGAAAACACCGGAAAGCGGAACACTCGGCATCGCTTTAAATATGAATTTTATTACCCCGCCGATAACGGATAGAACCATTCTGAACACGATAAATAGTGCGAGAAAGCAAAGCGGCGAAACAAGCGCGCTTGCGACAATCGGGAGATACTCGGTCAAACTCGGCGAAGCTGCGGCAAGTTCGCCCATCTCTCCGCTCTGCAAAAATTCGGAAAGTTTTTCCGCGGCAATCGGCGCAAATTTCCCCACAAGCACCCCCGTGAAAATAAACGCGGCAACGGCGGAAAGAACCACGCACGCCGCGCCGATAAGCGACTTAAACAGCCCGCCTTTCAGTCCTTTGAGTACCCCGACAAGCGCAAAAACCGCAATCACTCCTAAAAATATCAAATTAACTATGGAAGAATTCATCGTATGCCTCCTCTTTTATCGTTGGATTATTATATGTCACAAGCGGGCATAACTTATCCCTACAATATCTAATATAGGTATTCTACCATAGGTTTACCGTTTTTGCAAGAAAGTTTATTGCGATTTTTAAACTTTTCGCTATTATCCGCTTGACTTCATATAATCAATATGATATCATTTTAATATCAAAACAAGGAGACTTATTTTATGGAAGAAAAAGTAATTTGCAAAAAACCAGACGGCATGACCGTTCTCATAGTCAACATTTTGTTGTACGCGCTCGCAATCGCGGGGATAATTTTCTCGTCGATGAAGCTCGAAGCGGAAATTCAACCGGTGTGGCTGTACGGAACGATAATGGTCGTTTGCATACTTTATTGCGCTGTCGGCATGTTCTTTTTTGCCGGGCTTAAAGTCGTTCGCCCGCAGGAAGCTTTGGTTTTAACGCTTTTCGGCAAATATTACGGCTCGATTAAAACGGACGGTTTTTTCTTTGTCAACCCCTTCTGCCAGGCGGTAAACCCCGCCGCGGCGACTAAGCTTAAACAGAGCGGCGACGTTTCGAGCAAAGGCTTGCAAAACGCGGCGGCGGACGGTCAAAACGCGGCAACGTTTGCGGTCGATAAAAAGATTTCGCTTAAAATAATGACGCTCAACAACAACCGCCAGAAGATCAACGACTGCCTCGGCAACCCCGTAGAAATAGGCATCGCCGTTATGTGGCGCGTCGTCGACACCGCAAAAGCCGTTTTCAACGTAGATAACTACAAGGAATACCTCTCCCTTCAGTGCGACAGCGCATTAAGAAACATCGTCAGAATTTACCCCTACGACGTTGCGCCCAACGTCGACACCACGGGCGACGGCGTTGCGGACGAAGGAAGTTTGAGAGGTTCAAGCGAAGTAGTAGCGACGAGAATTAAGGACGAAATACAGTCCAAAGTTGCCAACGCGGGGCTTGAAATTATCGAAGCGCGCATAACTTATCTTGCGTACGCGCCCGAGATAGCGGCGGTTATGCTCCAACGCCAGCAAGCATCCGCAGTAATAGACGCAAGAAAAATGATTGTAGACGGCGCGGTCGGAATGGTAGAAATGGCTCTCGAAAGATTAAAGAAAAACGGCGTAATTGACCTTGACGAGGAACGCAAAGCGGCGATGGTTTCTAACCTTTTGGTCGTTCTTTGCGGCAATCGCGACGCTCAGCCCGTAGTAAACTCGGGGTCGATTTATTGATGAACGACGAAAAAAAACAAATTCCTTTAAGACTTTCGAAACGCCTCTACGAAAAATTAGCAAAATGGGCGGACGAAGATTTCCGCTCGATAAACGGTCAGATAGAATACCTTTTGCACCTTTGCGTGGAAAAAAAGTATTGTAAAGACGAAAAAGAAACAGAAATATAATATCAAAAAGCCCGCCGATAGGTCGATTAACTCGACTTTTCGGCGGGTTTTAGTTTGTTTGTCGTATCTTGTTTTCGCCTCTTATATAGATAGCTTAAAGCCGCAAATAAGAAGTACAAGCCCGAGAAGAACGGGGATTATGAGCTGGTGCGCGACGTAAACTAAAAGCGCGTGCCTGCCGATGAAAGTAACCACGTTATTAGAATAGCCCTTTTTAAACAAAAGCGGCTTTCTTTCGGGGTACAAAAATTTGCCCGCCGCAACGCCAAGCACTACTTGGCCGCCGAACAAAAGGAACGAATAACTGTCCGAGCCGAACATGCCCCGCCCGACAATCTGCCTTAAAACGGCGACAAATACGTTCGGCACGTCGGAATAATAATACTCGTTAAAGTCCGACAAAAATATCCCGACAATAATCATAAGTCCGCCTATAACCGCGTAAACGTACCGATTTTGCGTAAAAACATCTATCAGAGAACACAAAAGAATCGCAAGCGAAATGCAATGGAGTATTCCGAACGTTATCAAAAGTTCGCCGTCGCCCATTATCTTGCCGGCGACAAAAGTCGCAAGGGTAACAAGCATCGCAACCCCGAACAACTTTAGTCCGCGCTTTAAATTGCTTCTCGAAAAGGAGCAACATATTCCCGTCAGCACCAAAAAGAAAGCGATAACGACAAACCTTGCCACAACGCGCGCGTCGCAAATCCAATAATCCACGGAAAAGTTATACACATTACGCCAAAATCCTTCCGTCGGCGGGTAATCGTAAAAGATTTCGGGAAGAAAGCCGAACAAGTCGTAAAACGTGTGATCTATTACCATCAGAATAACGCAAATTCCCCTGATAAGGTCTATCTCCGTCACGCGGGCTTTAAGTTTTTCCTTTCGCCTCTCGGCTTTGTCGTAATTTTTAGCCACGTCCGTCATTATTTCACCTCCTCAAAGTTTTCAAATATTCTTTTCTCTCCTCACTCACGCGGAAGCTTTCCCGCGCCTTTTGTATTGCCTTGTTATTCACCCAAGTATTTGCAAGCCCGCGTTCGATAAACTTCACGGCTTCGTCGTAATTTTTTGCAAGCGCGGTCGCAAAGTACCAAGCCTGCATCATTTTAACGTAATATTCGTCCGATTTTATACCGTTCACCTTTTCGGCATACTCCTGCTCAAAGTTTCCGCCGAGATAGTAATCCATAAGGATTTTTATGCCGAATCTTACTGTATAAGGCTTTCCGCTATCGATAAATTCATAAGCGATTTTGTAAAGCTTATCAAGATTTTTAGAAAAGCACTTTATTTTTAGGCAGTCCGTAACAGCCCAGTTGTCGGCGTAAAAAAGAAACTTTTCAACGCATTCAACCGCCTTTTCAAAGTCCTTTTCGTAAGATAAAAAATAGCCGTGCAGTAAATTTTCTTCGTGATACATATGCGGCAAATCCGCTAAAAACGAAGTTATAGACGGACTTTTTACAAAATCTTTTGCCAAAACCCTCAGCTCGGGTTGTCTTACGCCCAAAATTTTATACTCGGTAAAAACAAGTTTTTCGGAAAACTTTTTATACTCTTCGTCTTTGAGAGAAAAAAGTTTTTCCCGTATTTCTTCCGCCATCGTCATTTCTTGCGTCTCGCCTTTTCTAAAATAAAAAACCGTCGCATTGCGCGGCAGTTCTTCTCATAGTGGTGCGGATAAAGGGACTTGAACCCATACGGTTTTACCCACAGGAACCTGAAACCTGCGCGTCTGCCAATTTCGCCATATCCGCATATTGTTTTATTATTAAGTTTTGAGTGAATAGCTTGGTGCAGAGACGGGCAACAGGTCGGCGAACGCTGACGGGCGCGTACTCTATCTATGTACGTAACCGAGGCTAAGCCGACACGTAGCCCGTATATGCGCCGAGATATTGATATTTGGCTCTGAGTGAATAGCTTGGTGCAGAGACGGGCAACAACCAACCTTCGCCCGATTGCGACCAAAGGAGCAATCTTTGTGGAAAAAGTTGACCGTCGTTCGTCGGTTTTTCCCAACCATACCAACCTTCGCCCGATTGCGACAAAAGGAGCAAGCGATATGCCGCAAAGCGGCTCTTCTTTTTCATTTTCAATTTACATGTATTTTAGCACATATAGCATTTTTTGTAAAACATTTTCAAAGCGTTTTGAAAAGAAAACAAAAATGCAAGGAATACCAATGTATACGCTCTTTTTGCAAATATTATACAAAGGCATGCCCGACGGAAAATATTTCCCGTCGGGCAGAAGCCTTTTTTTTCTTCTTACGCCTTGCTCTTCTTTTTAAACACTTTTCCGAAGAAAGTTTTCACCTCTTCTCGGTTGGATTTGTATTCCCAGAAAAGTAAGCCCAAAACTATTATAACGTTTATGCCGATAAGCACGGGTATCCACCAGGCGAAAACCTCCTTGCGGGATCCTATCGCGCTGCTTAAATCAAGCCCTTGCGATATGCTCGATTGATACTGCGTTTCAACGTAACAATAAAGTATGTTCTTTACTGCTCTTTGCGCGTTTTTAACCGCCGTCGCGCTCGAAGTATCGTGGAACACGCCGAGACCGGGGTTAGAAAGAAGCAAGTCGTTGCCGCTTCTTATGCACTCGTCCGCGTCCTGCTGTTGCGTGTCGTAGAAAGCGTCGGTGACGACGGAACCTTTAAAGCCCCATTCCTCGCGCAAAACCTCGGTACAGAGCGAATAACATCCCGAAGCGCGGGTTGCGCCGATACGGTTGTAACTGCTCATTATCCCTATCGCCTTGCCGTCTTTCACCGCGACTTCGAACGGTCTTAAATACACTTCGCGGAGAGCTTGCTCGGTCATCCATGTATACTTTCCGCCGCGCAGATAGTCGGTGTCGTTGGCGACAAAATGCTTAACGTACGGGTACAAGCCTTTTTCTTGCGCGCCGATAACCGTATACGCCGCCATTTTACCGCTTATGCAAGCGTCCTCCGAATAATACTCGTAGTTTCTGCCCGAAAACGGCGAACGGTGGATATTGCACGCGGGCGCGTACCAGCCGTCAATCTTGGCTTCCGCCGCCTCTTTTCCGACCGCAAGCCCCATTTGATAGGCAAGCTTCCAGTTGAACGTCGCGGCGAGCATCGTTTCGCACGGATAGTTTGTCGAATTGCCTTTTTTGCCAATGTAGACGGAAAATCCTTGCGGTCCGTCAAGCTCGACGCAAGCGGGTTTCTCTATCGATTTTATGTCTTTCTGACGATATCCGCCGTTGGAAATAAGGTCGAAAAGGTCGTTTTTGGTGAGTTGCGACACGATATCGTCCCACTTTTTATCCTCGTACTTTACGCCGAGCATATCGGTTAATTTGTAGGAAGTCGCCGTGGAAGACGTCACGGGCATTTCGTCCGACGGGTCGGTTACGGGCGTTGCTTTCCATTCGTAAGTTTTTATAAGTTCCGCGCTCATCGTGCGCTTTACCTGTTCGGTTTTCGGGAAAGTTCCGTCAAAATCCGCGCGCGAAAGGTACGTTATGTTCGCGCCCGCGTCGCTTCCGTCGACGGAGAAAGCCTTCATAGAAGAGTTTATCGCCTCTTCCGTTCTAACGCTCTTCGCGCCCGAAGTCGCGTTTTCGTAGGTCGTGAATTTGTTTTCGACCTTTTCGCCCGTAACTTCGTCCGTTTCTATCTTGTAATCTTTAGTTATATCGAGCGAATATTCGGCTTTACTTCCGTCCGAAAGCTCGGTTACGGTGTGCGCGTTATCCCTAAGTGAAAGAGTATATCTGCCTTTTTCAAGCTCGTACCCCATAAAGCCGTTATTGTTTTTGTCGTAACAATCGTAAGAAGCGAAGTCATCCGCTAAAACGCTTATCGAGATTGTTTGACTTTCGCCCGGC
>CAKQSU010000048.1 GCA_934273135.1 uncultured Clostridia bacterium | reverse complement strand
AAGTAGCTCTGGTTAACGTTTTCAAACGCCCCGTCGAGACTCTTATAAAAGTCGTAATCTTTCAAGCTCGGTTGAACGGGGTGCTTCCACGGTAAGTCCGGAACCCACAAGTTTTTAACCCATAAAAACGAAGGTCTGTTAGCCTCGTAGGACTCCTTAGCCGCCGTTCTCGCCGCCGATTTAACCGTGGTAGTCATATACCTTTCGCTTAAAAATTGAACGATTTTTTCGGAAACCTCGGCTTTTATTTCGTCCACCGTTTTATTGTCGTTATAAGCTTTTGTGTTTAACTTGTAGTTACCGTCTAAGACAAGAATTTCGCAAGTCTTTTCGTCCGTGCCGATTTTTATGCCTGTTAAGCCCTCTTTGACGAGCTTGTCCGCAAGCTTACAAAGCTTTTCTTCGTTATTTGAAAAATACGTTGCGGCGTAAGCGTTTTCGGCACTGTTTGTCTTTACGATTTCGGCGTCTCTCGCTTCCTTAAAAACATCTTCCGTATCGTAAACTTTCTGTTCGCTCAGATAGTATCTGACAAGCGTTGTTTCGCCGTCTTTTTCCTCTACCTTTACCAAAACCCCGTCAGGGTTTTTCTCGTCTATAACAAATTCTTGAAACTTATCGGAATAAGCTTTAGCCATTCCGTTTATCATGTTGAGGTTTGTGTAGTTAGAGTAGTTGGAAAACTGATTGATTACGATAATGAATATTACGAGAGTAACAAGGGTCGGAAGACATGTAGAGAGCATTCCGTAACCTTGTTTTTTATAAATCGCTTGCACTTTCTGGTTGTAAAGTGCTTGATTGTTTGCGTATTGGCGTTGAAGTTTTTCAAGCTCGGGACGCATTTTTTCCATTTTAAGCGCGTTCTTTTTGGTTGAAATTCGCGAATAAATATCGAAAGGAAGCGTTACGGCTTTTAAAATGAGCGTAAACAAAATTATACCTACGCCTATAGATGAACAACCCTCTATCAACGCTTTGATAATCCTGCCGATCCACCCGAGCGTATACGGAGAGCCGAAGCTTTCGAAAACGTTTACGAAAACCGATAATAAGTTTGATGACATTGTAGTCCCCTTTATTGAATAAAAAAAGCGAGCAAAAAACACTCTCACCCGCCTGAAAAATTATTTTACCGTTACCGATTAAGGTAACACGAATTTAACTGAAATCTATAATAAGGAAAAATGAAAAGGAAAAGATTTGTTTTCGTGTATCATATCAGCCACTTTAATACGCTCTTTTTATCGGGAACGGGGTCAAAACCGCCGCTCGACAACGGATTACAGCGTAATAATCTACGGAAAATAAGGAAAATCGCATAAAAAAACCCGTGTTTCAATAATGCTTCCAACGCATACGCGCTGCAAGTGGGGGTGTATATGCAACTCGTGGGAAGAGATGAGGAAATATTCTTTCGATAAAACTTCACGAGCCTTATTAAAAGCTTATTCAATATTCTCATCGATAAGATTTTCTTTTTTCAGCATTGATTCGACGGATTTTAAAAAACCAGAATAACTATATTCGTCCGTAACTTTCGGGACGAACACAATATTTACGGGCTTGACTATGCTTTTAATTAAAGGAATATAGGCGGCTCTTATCAGCCTTTTTATTCTGTTTCTCGTGACGGCGTTACCGTGTTTTTTTCCTACGGTTATGCCGATTTTTACTTCTCCGCGCTGCTTTTCTACGTAATACATGGCAAGCTCTCTGCGGTAAGCCCTTTTTCCTTTTTTAAAACATGCGTCGAAATCACGCTTTCTTTTTAATCTGTGTTCCAACTTTACGCCTTACGCGGACAGTTTGTGACGACCTTTGGCTCTTCTTCTTTTTAAAACGTTTCTGCCGTTTTTAGTAGACATTCTGTTTCTGAAACCGTGTACTTTGCTTCTCTGTCTTTTCTTGGGTTGATAAGTTCTTTTCATAATATACTCCGTTTGTTTTCACTTGAAAACTTTTAATTTAATTTTTCGGCAATCAAAGTTGCCCGATAATTCTAATAGAATTTTTGTTTTTTGTCAACTTATTTTGTATTTATTTTTATTAAATTTATCTTTTTAACCATTTAAACCCTTAAATTTACGTTTTTTCGGTTCTTTTTTACTTTATTGGCTTATTCTCACCGGCAAAATAAGGTAAAGATAATCGTCGTCCGAATTAGGCTTTATAACGCACGGCGCGATGGAAGTGTTAAGGTTGAAGTTTACGAATTCGTCGTCTATAACTCTCAAACAATCGATAAGATACCTTGAGTTGAAGGCGATGTTCACGTCCTTTCCTTCCAAATTGATAAGCACCTGTTCTTTAACGTTGCCCATTTCGGAATCGGAAGATACGTCTACGCAATTTTCGTGAATATCGAACTTAACGATATTTTTCATAACCTTTGCCATAACGGAAGCCCTTTCTATGGAAGAAAGCAGGCTTGATTTGTTTACTTTGAAAACGGTAACGTAACTTGACGGAACGATTCTCTTATAATCTATATACTCTCCCTCTAAAAGCCTCGTTACGAAAACGGTGTTGTCGATATCGATTAAAAGCGAATTATCCTGGATTATAACGGTAACGTATTCTTCGTCATGTTCTATGAGCCTTGTTATTTCGACTAAAGCGCGAGCGGGAACGATGGCTTTAACGTTGCCCGTAGATTCTCTTACGTTCTTTTTGCATACGGCAAGGCGGAATCCGTCGAGAGCGACGCAAGTAAGAGTTTCCCCTTCGAGTTCAAGCAAGCAACCTTTTAAGATAGGTCTGCTGTCGTCCTGCGAGCAAGCAAAGCTGGTTTTGTTGATAACGTCCTTAAAAGCTTTTTGCTTAATCACGAAAGAATTAAGGTTAAAATCCTTTTTGATTATAGGATACTGCTCCGCGCTTTGAGCCTGAAGATACGTTTCGCTGCCGGAATAAACTATTTTCATTCTTCCGTCTTCCGTAACGTTAAGCTCTATTTCGTCCTCGTCTTCGAGTTTTTTAACGAATTCGGCAAAAAGTCTGCCCGGAACGACGACGCTTCCTTCCATAAACGTTTCGCAAGAAATAGTCTTTTCGATGGCTATCTCCATATCCGTTGCGGTAAGGGTAAGCTCGTCACCTTTACAATTGAGTTTTATACCTTCGAGCAAGCTGTTAGGTGATTTTTGACTGACTGCCTTTACAACTTTATTGACTGCATTCGATAAATCTATTCCTTTTACGATCGTCTTCATTTCGCGCACCTTGATATAATTTATTTTATTATAATTTTTATAAGTAACAGTAGTAGGGAGTTGTTAGTTTGTGAATACAAGTTTAGCCGTTTTAAAATTCGGCTTAAAGCTTGAAATAAAGCAAATCACAGCTCGAAAAATGTATGTTGAAGAGGTTGTAGATACACTCTTGAAAAGCCGTGGATAACTAAAAACAAAGGTGGATAACTTTTTATAAAGCTTTCCGCGCCTCACTTTTACATATAAGCTATATAATAATATATTATATATAAAAGATTGAGAAAAAGCAAATGTTTTCGACTTACTTTTTCTAAGACAAACAAAGTTTTTATCTAAACGTTTGAAAAAGGAAAAAATAAAAAAGTTATCCACATAGTAATAAACATATGTTGATAACTTCGGTTAATAAAGATGTTGATAATAATTTTTTATGTCGATAACTAATGGATGATCAGTTATTCACCTTCCAAAAGCCGGTTTTTTTAGAGCCGACCCTTTCTATTATGCCTTCTTCTTTCAATGATTTTATAATTCTTTGAACCGTTCTTACGGGAATGTCTGTTTGTAGCGAAATTTCGTCCGTTAAAGCCGACGGATTATTTTTTAAATAGGAAATAATTTTGTTTTCTTTATCTTCGAAATTTATTCCGCCATTTATTCCGCCATTTGCAATTTCTGCATTTAAAATAGACAGTGCTTTTTTGTCATACATGAACTTTACGTCTAAAAAGTGTTCCGAAATATTAAAAATAGTTTTAGGGTAAGTTCTTAATATTTTCCTCATACCGGAGCCTAATTGTTCGCAAAGGTCCATATCGGAAAAAATTCTCATGAGTTCTTTGTTTCTCGGTAAAGACCTGCCTTCGAAAAATTCCGTTTCGGAAAGCCCGAGCGGAAGCCCGCCCGAAGAAATTACTTCTATTCTGTCGTCGTAAATTTCAAAAACGGGATATGCGCCGCATTAGAACACTTTTTTATATATAGAACTCAAAATTATATAATATATTTTATGTTAGATTGCTGCCGTGAAATTTGACCGAAAATCGATAGCGAAAACCTTGTAATTAGAAGAAGTTTGTGATACAATAATCTTAAGGGTTATATTCATTATCCCTAAAAACGATTATTGATAAGGAATGTAATCCTTATGGAATTTTTAGAAACGGGAAAGCTTGTCGAAAAGCACTTTGGCGAGTTTGAAAAATTTTATAATCTTTTAACCGAGCGCGGCAAACAGTTTAACCTAACGAGCATTTTCGAAAGAGAAGAAGCAAAAATCATAGAAGTAGGTTCGGGCGGAGGGTTTCCGAGCGTGCCGCTCAAAATCGTAAGGCGCGATTTAGATTTTACTTTGCTTGAAGCGACGGGCAAAAAATGCACCTTTCTAAACGAAGTAAAAGACTTGTTGGCGTTTGAAAATTTTACCGTAATAAACGGCAGAGCGGAAGAAGCCGGGAAAGGAAAGCTAAGAGAAGCTTTCGATTATGCCGTCGCGCGAGCCGTCGCGCCGCTTAGAATCTTGCTCGAATATCTGATGCCGCTTATTAAGGTCGGCGGCAGAGCCGTAGCTTACAAGGGCGGAAGTTACTTTGAAGAAGTAAAAGAAGCCGAAAACGCAATAAAAATTCTCGGCGGAAAGGTAGAAAAAACAATAGAGTATTCGTTGCCGAATTCTTACGGCGAGCGATGCGTTATAGTTATAAAAAAGGAGAAACTCACCCCCGCAAAATATCCGCGCGGGCAAGGAAAAGAAAAAAAATGTCCGCTATAAAAATAGATAAATTAAGAACGGTTTGTTTCACCGGGCACCGTATTTTACCCGGGGATTTTAATGCCGATGAAGTTGAAAAAGCCGTCTATAAGGCGATTAACGACAATTTTAACACGTTTCTCGTAGGAATGGCGATAGGGTTTGACAGCCTTTGTTTTCGGGTTTTGGAAGGAATGAGGCTTAATAACGACATAAAAATAATAGCGTGCGTGCCTTGCTCGGACCAGTCTGAATTTTTCAATAAAAAACAAAAAAAAGAGTACGACAGAATGATAAAGGAAGCCGACGACGTTATTATGCTCGGCGAAAAGTATCAAAGCGGGTGCATGCAAAAGCGCAACGCTTTTATGGTTGATAACAGTTCGAGGCTGATAGCGTATTTGAGAATCAAAGGCGGCGGCACCTATTCGACGGTTAAATACGCCGTAGAACAAGGGCTTGAAGTAGAATATATAAAGTAGCCCCGTATAAGAGATTTTCGCTTTGCTGCGGATTAGTGATAAAATCAATATGTAATGATATAAAAAAGACTTTACGCTGTTTTTACAACGCAAAGTCTTTTGTCATGTTTAGCTTTTTATCAAAGGTCGAGTTTTAAGTCGCCGTCTTTAATGAGATTGTATTTTCTGAATAAGAGGCTTATCCCCAAGCATATCGCCGCCGGGAGAATAAAGGAGAACAACGCGATTAAGAGGAGAGTTATTAAAGGAGAAGTGCCTGCCGCCGTCATCTGAAAATACGTTTCGATAGGACCGACTAAGCCCGCGGTACCCATACCGGAGCCGACGGGAGAAGAAATTACGCCGAACGCAACGCCGACGGGACCTAAAATCGCGCTCGTTATAACGGGCGGAAGCCAGCAAACAGGGTGTTTAACGAGGTTTGGCATTTGCAGCATTGAAGTTCCTAAGCCTTGCGCAGCCAAGCCGCCCCATTTGTTTTCCTTAAAGCTCATAACGGCAAAACCGACCATTTGGCAGCAGCAACCTATCATTGCCGCGCCGCCCGCGATTCCGCTTAGTTTAAGGGTTATTCCTATTGCCGCAGACGAAATCGGGAGCGTTAACGCAACGCCCATTATAACGGCAACGAGTATGCCCATTAAAATAGGTTGTTGTTGAGCCGAAGCGTTTACTATTTCGCCGATAAAAGTCATAAAAGCCGAGATAGGCGGACCGACTAAAAGACCCGCAACCGCGCCCGAAAAAATCGTTGCAAGCGGCGTTACTATGATATCTACCTTAGTTTTGCCGACCACGAGCGAGCCTACTTCCATTGCGACGAACGCCGCAACGAACGCGCCGAGCGGTTCGCCCACCGAAGCGAGAGTCGTTATCGCACCGTTAAACACAGGAGAATCTGTATTAAGCAATTGTTTTGCGTACGCGCCGATCATTCCCGCAACGCCGGCGGAAATCGCTACAAGCGGCTTTTTGCCGAGCTTATACGACATACCGAGCGCGATGCCTATGCCCATTAAGATTTTTGCGAACGAGCCGACGTTATAGAGTTGTTTGCCGAAAAAGTTGTCCGTTCCGATAAGCGTTGCTATCTGACAGATTATCGTGCCGATAATGAGAGTGCAGAAAAGCCCCGTCGCCATTCCGCCGAGTCCGTCGATAAAAATATATTTGAGGACCGATTTTACCGTTTGCCAAACGGCGGGTTTTTGTTTTTGAACCTCTTTGCTTTCGGTTTCGACGGTGTTTTCTTGTTTTTGTGTGGTTTCGTCTTTCATTCGTACTTCCTCCTAAGTTTTTTTTCTGTTGCAAAGATTATACTTTTTTTTATTATTTATGTCAAATAATAGTCCGCTATCTGCCCGATTTGAGAAAAATAAAAAAAATTTTTTGGAAAATGTTGAAAATCGTCGAAAAAACGCTTTACAAATTTTAAAAGTAGTAGTATTATATCGGGGAAGTTTGACGAGAGCGGTTTGCGCAGGCGTCAAACAACGAGAATATGTTCATCATTTTCCCCCTTATCATATATTTTTGTCATTAGGCAGTTTGCGATTCACTCGCGGGCTGTCTTTTGATTTTCTCTTGAAAAGTTAGGGCTTTCATTCCATGACTAATAAAAAAAGGTTGTTTGTTAAATGTTGGGGTGTAAGTTTTGAAAAAAGAGGTTGTCCTAAAAAAAAGCAAAGCCCGCCGAATATAGCAAGCTTTGCTTTTAATATTACTTTATCCAAAAAACTCTGTTTTTCTGTCTTTCCTTGGGTTCGGGCTTTTCGCCTTGTCTGTACCCCAAAGCGACATGCCCCACGCCGATATATTCGCCGTCAAGCCCGAGTTCCGACAACAAATCTTTGCCGAAAGGAAGTTCCATTTCTTCTTTGGCGCGGTGAATCCAGCAGGTTGCAAGCCCTAAGCTTTCGGCGGCGTTCATCATGTTTACGATTGTAGCCGTTCCGTCATACACGGCGTTCGGT
>CAKQSU010000047.1 GCA_934273135.1 uncultured Clostridia bacterium | reverse complement strand
GTATAGCGCAATGGGCATTTATCTGCCGCTCATCACCACCAACTGCGCGGTGCTCGGCGTTGCCGAACTCGTTCTCACAAACGTTCTCGTTTCCAACCTGTTCGACGCCGTCTGCTACGGTTTGTTCGGCGGCTTAGGGTTTACGCTTGCAATAGTTTTAATGTCCGGCATGCGTGAAAAGCTCGATACGGCTCTCGTGCCTAAGTCATTCGAAGGCTTCCCCGTCACTATGATTTTGGGCTGCTTGATGGCTATGGCGTTCAACGTGTTTTAATCGGAGGGTGTAAAGATGTTGTTTTTAGCGAAAGAAGCAGGAAAACTGTACTTAACCGACGTGCTTATCGCGGTCGGGATTATGCTCGTCATCGCGATAGTTTTCGGTTTTTTAATAATGGTCGTTTCCAAAAAATTCGCCGTCAAGACGGACGAAAGGGAAGAAAAGGTCTTAGGCTGTCTTGCCGGGGCTAACTGCGGCGGTTGCGGAAAGGCGGGTTGCGCGGCAATGGCTTCCGCCCTCGTTGACGGCAGCGGCAAAATCGACGACTGCCCCGTAACGGACAAAGCGCACAAGGAAGAAATCGCGGAGATTCTCGGCGTTTCGTATTCGGGCGGCGGAGAGTTTCGTTACGTCACGGCGTGCGGCGGCGGCATAAACGCCGTTGACCGTTCCTCTTACGTCGGCTTACATGATTGCGTTCGCGAATCTATGGCGGCGGGCGGCAGAAAGCGTTGCTCTTACGGCTGCTTAGGCGACGGAACGTGCGTAAAAGAATGCCCGACGGGTGCAATGACCATTGTTGACGGCGTGTCGCATATCGACGAAGAAAAGTGTATCTCTTGCGGCAAATGCGCCTCGGTCTGCCCGAAAAACATAATGAAAAAAATCCCGAAATCGGCGAAAGTTTACGTCGCTTGTTCCACCCTTTGCCGCGGCAAGGAAGTTATGGATTCCTGCGCGGCGGGCTGTATCGGTTGCGGTATATGCATGCGCAACTGCCCCACAAAGGCTATCGAAATGGTAGACAATTTGCCGAGAATAGATTATAGTAAGTGCGTCGGTTGCGGCTACTGCGCCGAACACTGCCCCCGCAAATCGATAAGAAAACTTTAACAGGTTTTCTAAACGCAACGCCTAAAAACTTTAATAGGTTTTTAAACTCAATGCCTAAAAGGTTTACAAAATTTATTCTTTGAGTTATACTTAATAATACCACACACCGACCTTCCCCGCTCGGCTTCGCCGAGCTTTGTGGAAAAGGTTGACCGTCGTTCGTCGGCTAACCACACCCACACCAACCTTCCCCCGATTACGACCTAAGGAGTAATCTTTGTGGGGAAGGGGGACCGTCGTTCGTCGGCTAACCACACCCACACCAACCTTCCCCCGATTGCGAAGCAATCTTTGTGGGGAAGGGGGACCGTCGTCGCGGCGACGGTGGATGAGGGGACAATAATCAAAATTAAAAGTTGAAAAGTGAAAGTTGAAAGTTTCGTAAAAACTATCTTTCAACTTTTAATCGTCCTCTAAGCTCTTTCGCGCTTGTCGCGAATATCGATTGCCGTTTACGGCAAATATCGAGCCGCTTTCTCAAGCGGCATATCGATTGCGTCGAAGAAGCAAATATCGAGCGCGCGAAGTAGCGCATATCGACCGCTCGAAGTAGCGCATATCGACCGCTCGAAGAGCGGCATACATTTCAACTATCAACTATCAAACAGGTTTACCATGAAACTCAGAGAATTTTTTGCAAAGCTTTTTAGGCGTAAAAAGAAAAAACTCGGGCTTGCGCTCGGTTGCGGCGGGGCGAAAGGTCTTGCCCTTATCGGCGTACTTAAAGCGTTCGAGGAAGAAAACATAAAATTCGACGTCGTTGCCGGCTCCTCTATAGGCTCGGTTGTCGGCGGTATGTATGCTTCCGGGGTTACTCCGGGCGAAATGCTCGACTATCTCAAAGAATACAACCTTTCCGACCCGAAAAGCCTTATAATGTTGAAGCTCAAAGGTTACACCGTCGAAAAACTTCTCTCGCATATTACGGGCGGAAGGCATTTTGACGAGCTTTCTATCCCGTACTCCGCCGTTGCCGCGGATATGAACACGGGCGAGGAAGTAGACATAACGGACGGGCTTGTCGCAAGGGCGATGTGCGCTTCGAGCGCGATACCGCCCGTTTTTTCACCCGTCGTAATCGGCGGCAGGAGCCTTGTCGACGGCGGTTACGTCAACGCCGTTCCCGCTTCCGTTTGCAGAAAGTTAGGCGCGGACGTCGTAATCGGCGTTAATCTTTGCTCGGAAGATTATAATTCCGCCGCAAAAGCCGCTCTGGATAAAAGCTATAAGCAAAACGGCATTGCCTTAATCGATAGGGTAAGAAGCGGCAGAGAAAATTCTGACTTCTTTTTGGAGCCGGATTTGAGCGGTTATTCCGGTTTTTCCATCTCGGCGTTCGACCCGATGTACGTTATCGGCTATCGCTCGGCAAAGGCTAAAATGCCCGAAATCATCAATATGCTCGTAAAAAATAAGGTCATCAAAAAGAGAGGTAAAAAGCAAAAATGAAGCTGACTATTGGCGGATTTTCCCACGGCGAAAAATTAACGGGTATCGTTGACGGCGTTCCCGCGGGGCTGAAAATCGACGAAAAAATAATTGCGCAAGACCTCCTTTTGCGCCGCGGCGGCAAGGAGCGTTCGGTAAGGCAAACCAAAGAATTCGATAAATTCAAAATAACGGGCGGTCTTTTCAAGGGCAAAACGACGGGCGCGAACATAGCGTTTGAAATAGAAAACATTTGCGGCTCGACCTTTAACGGAAAAAAGTACGAAGTTCGCGCGGGTCATGCCGATTTTTGCGGCATAAAAAAATACGGCATAACCGCCGAGGAAGTCATGGAAAGCGCGTCCGCGCGTCTTACCGCTTGCACGGTGTTCACGGGCGCGATAGCGGGCGAAGTTTTAGATAAGTTAGGCGTTTCGGTCACGGGCTACGTCGATTCCGTGGGCGGCGTAAAAGCCGTCTCTTTTACGGAAGAGGACGAAGCCCTTGCTTTTCAAAAACCCCTCTATATGCCCGTTAACAGCGAAATCGCGCTCGATAAAATCGATGAAGCGCGGCTTTTCGGCGACACTCTCGGCGGCACTTTCGTCATAAAGGTTAAAAATTTGAAGTGCGGTTTCGGCTCGTATAACGGCGAAAGGCTTTCGTCAAAGTACGCCGCCGCGCTCTTTAACGTTCCGTCCGTAAAAGGCGTAGAGATAGGCGACGGGTTTTCGCTTGCCGACAAAAGGGGTAGCGATTCCGTGGACTTCTTTACCGAATCGGGCAGAAAAACCAACCGCGCGGGCGGCATAGAGGGCGGAATATCCGACGGCGAAGACATAGTTTTAAGGTGCGCCGTCAAGCCCGTGCCGACATGCAGACTTAACGAAACGTTCGATTTAGCAACGAAAAAGGCGGGCGAACCGTCCAACGTGCGCTCGGACGTGTGCGTCGTTCCGTCCGCTATGATTGTAGCGCGCGCGGAAGTATCGATAGCAACCCTTTCCGCCGTGACCGAGCGGCTCGGTTCCGATAGAATTGCCGACTTAATAAAAAGGTATAAAAAGTTATGAAAATTTACCCCGCAAACCCGTTTTCAGGCAGGTTTTCCTGCCCTGCGGACAAATCCGAAACGCTCAGGAGTCTGCTTCTGTCCGCGCTTACGGAAGGAGAAAAAACAATAGATAATCCGCTTATAGCCGAGGATACGCTGTCCATGGCGGAGTGTTTGAAAAAGCTCGGCGCCGAGATACGCTTTGAAGACGGCAAGTTTTTCGTGCGCGGCGCGGCAGACCTTTTCTTAGGCGAAACTCTCGATTGCGGGAATTCCGCCACGACTTTAAGGCTGCTTGTCGGCGCGCTTTCGGGGCTTGGGGTAAAGGCGACTTTCACGGGCGACGAAAGCTTAAAAAGTCGTGATTATTCGGACGTTATAGCCCCGCTTACGGATGCTGGAGCGGTGATTGAAAGCAACAACGGCTTTCTCCCGATAACGCTGAAAAAGGGCATTACAAAGCCTTTATACGCCGAAACGACGAGCGCGCAAGTTAAAGGCGGCGTGCTTTTAGCCGGGCTTTTCGGCAAACAAAAAGCTACCGTCAAAGAGCTTTTTTCCATGCGCGACGTGACCGAACGGCTTTTAACTCTCGGCGGCGCGAATATCGTTAAGGACGGCGATACGCTGACCCTCGACGGCGGAGAAGTCTCTTATGAAAAATTCACCGTGGGCGGAGATTTTTCAAGCGCGGCGTTCTTTTTGACGTTAGGACTTTTGCGCGGAGTTGTCACCGTTACGGGCGTAAACCTCGCCAAAAACAGAACGGGCTTTTTAGACGTGCTTTCCGCCGCGGGCGCAAACTTTAAGATAGTAAAAACAGCAGATAATTTGGCGGAAGTTACGGCTTACCGCTCAAAAATAAAAGCTTTTGTCACGGATGGCGATGCCGTAGGCACGTTTGTGGACGAGGTGCCGCTCCTTGCGCTTGTTGCGGCGTTCTCGGACGGAGAAACGCGAATAAAAGGGCTTGGCAAGCTAAGGAACAAAGAAACCGACCGCTTAGCGGGTACTGCCGAACTTGTGAACCTTGCGGGCGGCTCCGCACGCGTAGAGGGCGACGACCTCGTTATCGTCGGCACAAACGGCTTGAAAGGCGGCTTTAATTATTCGTCGATAGACCACAGAATGACGATGGCGGCGACGATTTCTATGCTCGTTTCCGAAAAAGGCGGCGAAATACACAACGAAAAATCCGTTGCCGTTTCCTTTCCGGACTTTTTCGACAAGCTTTTTTTGAACTCTTTTGCTCTCATCGGCGAGGACGTTACGATGTCGCTTTCCTTTTTGGCGCACAAAATAACGCTTGATAAATACCTTTTTAATTACTGTTTTTCGTGCGTGTCGCTCGACGAAAACTCGGTGGAAGAATTTATCGAAAAGTCGCCGTATAAGTCGATTAACGTCACAAATCCGTACAAAATCAAAGCGTATGAGCTTATGAAAAAACTGAATCGCCGCGTGCCGAAGATTAAAAGCGTAAACCTCGTTTCGCGCGGGGCGGGCTACAACACGGATTTGAGCGGAATGGAACTTTTCTTAAACCACGAGGATTACTCCTTCAAGGATAAAAACGTTCTCGTTTACGGCTCGGGCGGGGTTGCGCGCAGCGTCGTTACGGCGTTTCACGACCTCGGCGCAAACGTTTTCGTCACCGCGCGCAACATGCAAAAAGTGGGCGAAATGCTCGCGGAATTGCCGTTTTTCACGCCCGTAGAGGGGGATAACGGCTCGTATGAAGTTTTAGCCAACGCCTCCACTCTCGGTCGTGTTTTCGCGCCGGGATGTCCCTTTTCGATAGGCGCGGTCGCATGTTCGGAGTACGTTTTCGACGTAAACTACGAACCTGTTCATACCGAGCTTTTGTGCTTGGCGGACGACTTCGGCGTAAAGCATTCCGGCGGGTTGAAGCTACTTTTTTATCAGGCTTTGATAACCGACGGCTTGTATTTAAGCGTCGATTTCGACCGCGAAACGGCGGATAAGTATTATAAGGAGTTCTTGATTTATTATGAAAATTTTGCTCGTAAACGGGGTTAACATGGCGACCCTCGGCACAAGAGAACCGAGTATTTACGGCGCCGTAACGCTCAAAGAACTTGAAAAAATCGTAACCGATTACGCCGAAAAAAAGAACGTCGAAATCGAATGTTTTCAGTCGGATATCGAGGGCGAAATCTGCTCGAAGATAACCACTACCGACTGCGACGCGATTATCATAAACGCCGGCGCGTATTCGCATTACTCAATCGCCATTCGCGATGCGCTTTCCGCCGCTAAAAAGCCGTGCGTGGAAGTGCATATTTCCAACCTTTTCGCGCGGGAAAAATTCCGTTCGGAAAGCGTTATCGCTCCCGTTACAAACGGCGTTATCACGGGCTTCGGCATAAAAGGCTATCTTTTGGCTGTCGATTACTTTGCGCTATGAACATAATTCTGATAGGTATGCCGCTTTCCGGCAAAAGTCAAACGGGCGCGTATCTCGCTCAAAGGCTTAACTACTATTTTTACGATTCGGACGAACTTTTAAAACAGAAATTCGGCTCGATAGAAAACGCTTTTTCGGGCGGCGAACAAGCTTTCAGAAATGCCGAAAATCAAGTTATAGAGGCACTTTTAACAAAAAACGACTGCGTTGTGTCCTCGGGCGGAGGGCTTGTGACGACCGAAAGTGGCAGGGAACTTATTAAAAAATTCGATTGCGTAATCTACCTCGAATGCTCGCTCGAAGCCTTGATGAAGCGTTTTTCGCTCGATAAGGACCGCCCGCTTTTAAAAACGGAAAACGATATCGCCGAGCTTTTAAAAAAGCGCAAGGATTACTATTCGTCGCTCGCAACGTTTTCGCTCTCGGCGGATTCCGCTTCGCCCGCGGCTCTTGCCAAGGCGGCGGAGCAAACAATAAAAATGCTGTTCTCAAAATAACCCGTTTCGGAAAAACAATTAAGGGTGAAGATATGAAAAAATTTTTGGCGATTGTTTTCGCCGTGGCTCTTGCCTTGTCGCTTTGCGCTTGTACGCCGGGAATAGGCGATTCGAGCGGCTCCTCTAACGCCGACGGCTCGTCCGCCGCGGAAACAAAAAATTACGAGTACACCGTGATGAGTTTTAACATAAAAGTGTACAATTCAAGCGATAAAGGGTACCTAAACTGGTCTTATCGAAGCAACGAAATCGTGAAACTTTTAGATACCAGATTGCCCGACATAATCTGCATGCAAGAGGTCACGAAGAAGCAATTCGACGACCTTACTACGCTCCTTAACGGCAAGTACACGGTGGTTTGGCATAAGCGCAACGACGCTTACAACCCCGAGGGCGTAGCCGTTCTTTTTACTGACAGATTCACGCTTCTAAAGGATACTTACTTTTGGCTTTCCGAAACCCCGACCGTAAAATCCAAGGGCTGGGACGCCGCTTACGAGCGTATCTGCACAAACGTCACACTGCTTGATAACGGCAACGGAAAGAAGATTGACGTTTTTTCCGTTCATCTCGACAACAAGTCGCAGCCTGCCCGTTTAAACGGCGCAAAGCTTATATCGAAAATGGCTTTAGAATGCGGAAATCCCGCGATAATCGCAGGCGATTTTAACGCGACCAAAAAGAACGACTGTTATAAGGCGGTTGAAGAAAATTTTCAGGATTGCTACTTTGCGACCCCGGAAAGCTTGCGGGATAAAGAGGTCCCTACCTTCAACAACTTCGGCAACGCGGCAAAAGCTCAAACCCCGATAGACTTCATATTTTCTTCCAAAGTTTTCGTCCCTTTCAAGTCCCTTATAATCACCGAAAAGACCCCCGACGAAGCCTACTATTCCGACCATTACCC
>CAKQSU010000046.1 GCA_934273135.1 uncultured Clostridia bacterium | reverse complement strand
AACAAAGTCTGTTTTTTATGCACGCTGTTGCGACAAACGAAAAATCAGAGCATACAGTTTTCGGAGATAATTATTTTTGCGAAACAAAAGCAACTGTTTTTTTAAGGCAACGAGAAAAACGGGCGGCGGCTTAGTTTGCGCCGAAAATTAAAGAGGTTGCGACACCGCCGATTTTTCTCCTTTAATTTACGACAGGAAAAGCCGAGAGTGCGACAAAACTATTGCGCAAAAATTTTTTTGATGTATAGTAAAAAAGGGCGCGGAAAAAACGCGCAAAATACTATCAGGAGAGAACGATAAATGTTCACAAAAAAACGCTTATGGGTTATTTTGACGAGCGTATTCGCGGCGCTTACCGCGGTATTCATCGTCGGCACGAGTCTTGCGATTACTCTCGGGAAGCTTGCAATCAACAAGATTCTCGGCACGAGCAACAGCATAACCGTCAATGACCCGAATGCAAAACCGACAACCTTCTTCGCTTCCGACTATGGCGAAGACTTCGACGGCGAAGACCTGTTCGAAGAGGACAAAAAGATGATAGAGGAAGCCGAAGGCGAAGGCGCTGTGCTTCTCTGGAACAAAAACAACACGCTGCCGATGCAAGGGAACGAAAAGATAAGCTTCCTCGGCAGATGGTCGACCGATATAACCGAAACGGGTACCGGTTCCGGCTACTCTATCACGAGGGATATGAAAAGCGCGAAAGAAAGGAGTATAAACCTCAAAGACGCGTTCAAAAGCCGCGGTTTTGAAGTAAACGACGCGCTTTGGAATTTTTATTCGAGCGGCGCGGGGACAACTTCTAAACGCGACCCGGAAGACAGGTGCGAAGGCAACGTCGTATGGCACATGAAAGAAACGGCGTGGGATAAATACACCGAAACCGTAAAGAACAGCTTTAGTACTTATTCCGACGCGGCTATCGTGGTTTTATCCCGTACAGGCGGCGAAAACAGCGACTTGCACGAATCTTCGGAAGTTTCTTACGAGAACGGCGGGTACTTAGGATTGACCAACGAAGAAAAAGTGCTTCTCCAAAAAACCATAGAATACAAAAACAAAGGCACTTTCAAGAGAGTTATCCTTATGCTCAACACCGTCAACCCGCTCAACATGCGCGATGTCGCGCCTTACGTTGACGGAATAGACTCCTGCGTCTGGATAGGTCAACCGGGTTCTTCCGGCACAAACGCCGTTGCGGATATTTTTAAAGGCGCGATAACGCCGAGCGGAAGAATTACCGATACTTACGTTTACGATAACCTTTCGGCTCCCGCTACCGAAAACGACGGGCTTAACTCCGCTTGCGACGTAAACAAGTATAAGGGCGATATCGGCGGACTTAGTTATCAGGCGCAGAACGGTGACAGCCAGACCAAGTATATAGTTTACCAGGAAGGCATTTACATAGGTTACCGTTATTACGAAACGCGCTATGCCGATTCCGTTTTGGGGCAAGGCAAAGCGACCTCGACGAAAGGCGCGAGAAACTCCAAGAGCGGTTGGAATTACGACGAAGAAGTCGCTTTCCCGTTCGGCTACGGCGTTTCTTACACGACTTTCGATTATTCCGGCTTTAAGGTCGAAAAGAAGGGCGACGACTACGAAGTAAGCGTAACCGTCAAAAACAGCGGCAACTGTGAAGGCAAAGAAGTGGTACAGGTTTACATGCAGAAGCCGTACACTGCTTACGACAAGCAAAAAGGCTTGGAAAAACCCGCAATCGAACTTGCGGGATATGCAAAAACTCAACTGCTCAAAAAGGGAGCTTCCGAAACGGTAAAAATCACCGTTAAGGGCGAGGACTTCAAGACCTTCGACAACACTTACAACAATTACGAGGGCAGATACATCATAGAAGCGGGCGATTATTACTTGACCGTCGGCACCGACGCGCACGTCGCTTTGAACAACGTTTTGAAAAAACAAGGCAAAGAAGCGGACGAACAAAAAGTAATGAGCGGCGACGCCAAAAAAGTTAACTTTGCGGGCGAAAACGTTTACAAAGTAACGCTTAAACAAGATAACGAAAAGTACCTTAATTCGACCTATACGGGGGCTAAGATTACGAATAAGCTCTCCTACGGCGATATCAACCTTTACGAAAACCGCGGCGAAAACTCCACTACGTATTTAAGCCGCAGCGACTGGGAAAAAACCTATCCCGAAAGAGTTATCCTCACGATGAACTCCAAAATGAAAGCCGACTTAGGTTTTGAATTCGATTACGAAAAAACCGAATACTTTATGCCTACTTACGGTAATTTCAAAAGCGGTTCAACGAACGGGAAACCTGACGTAAATAAAGGCGACCTTGTTGCTTATCAGTTTATAAACGCTCCGCTCTTCCCCGAAGACGCGCCTAACCAGAACGAAGAATATAAAGATACGCATAGAACTTATGCGGAATGGGCGGAATTGTGGAATCAACTTCTCGACCAGATGACGTGGGAAGAGCAGTCTGAACTCTGCACCAACGGCTATCACCAGATGGAAGCTGCAGCATCTATTTCGCTTCCCTCTTCCAAGCAAGAGAACGGACCGGTAGGCATTACCTACTGCAAGCAGTTCGCTACGCCGGACGTTGTCGCAAAAATCCGCGACTTCGTATTCGTAGGCTATCCTTGCGCTCCTATCCTTGCAGCTTCTTTTAACGATGAAATGGTAGAACGCGTCGGCAGACACATGAGCGAAGACATGCTTTATACCGGTTACAACGGCATTTACGGACCGGGCGTAAACCTCCACCGCTCGCCGTACGGCGGAAGAGCTTTCGAATACCCCTCGGAAGACCCGTACCTCGCCGGTAAGATAATGGCTGCGGAATGCAGAGGTATCGAATACAAAGGCGCGCTTGCGTATCCCAAGCACTTCGCGCTCAACGATATGGAAACCAGCCGTATGCACTGCGGCGTCTGGTCGAACGAACAGGCTTCGAGAGAAATTTATCTCCGCGCGTTCGAAATAGTCTTTACCGAAGGCGAAGCAAGCGCGACGATGAACTCCTTTACGAGAGTAGGCACCCGTTGGTGCGGAGCCTCCAAAGAACTCATGACGGATATTCTCCGCGGCGAATGGGGCTTTGACGGCATTATCCTTACCGACTGGGACGAAGGCAAAGTCATGAACAAGCTTGACGCTATCCTCGCTGGTACCAACACCTTCGACGGCAACGGCTCGCTCGGTTCTTACACCAAGTGGCGCGGGGACGAAACGGTTGCCGCGGCTTTGAGAAAATCTTCGAGATACCTTATCTGGAACATTATCCAGACTAACGTTATGAACGGCACGACCGAGTACACTAAGGTTATAACTATAACGCCGTGGTGGAAGAAGGCTCTTTACGCTATCGATATTACTTTCGGCGCGATAACGCTTGTATGCGCGGGAATGACGGTCGCAAGCTTCATTATCTCCGCAAAGAATAAAAAACCTGCGGCTATCGCAGAATAAAAAGGCTTTTTCCGAACTTAAAGGCGAAGCGCGTAGATAAAAACGCGTGAGCGAAGAGCTTACGCGCCGAGCCTTTACTTTCGGTTTGACCGCAAATAAATTAAACCGCGGTCGATAAAAAAATATAGGGAGCAGAAAAAATGAAAAGAAAAGTAAGTTTGTTTTTATCGTTGCTTCTCTCTTTCGTAATGCTTTTTGCCGCCGTCGGCTGCAATGGCAACAAGGAAGAAGCCAAGCTCAGAGCTATCGGCGTAACCACGAAACCGACGAAAATGGTCTATGTATCGGGCGAAAAATTCGACCCGACGGGCATGGTCGTTTCGGCGCAGTATACCGACAGTAAGGTTAAAGTAGTAACCGGTTGGGATTACGATAAGAAAGCGTCTCTTCAGGAAGAAGATAATCTTATTACAATCAAGTACACTGAAGGCACTATCACAAAAACATGCACGTTGAAAATCACCGTCAATCCGGGTATCGACCACGTTAAATATCACGAATTTTCTAACGGTAAATGCTCTTGCGGCGCGATGATGTTCGAAGCCGAAAAAGCTATTACGAGCGGCACGCCGACAAGCGGAAACGAAACCTTTATCGTAGATTCCGACAAGGCTTCGGGCGGCAAGTGCATAGGCAATTGGGGCGAAGGCGATAACCGCTGGACCACGTATTTCACCGTTGACAAAGAGGTTGAAAACGTAGTTATCGGTATGAAGTTCGCTCCTACGGGCGCAATAAATCAGGGAGATTGGAAATACTCTCTTCCGACAACTCCCGAAGACGCAGACCGCAGTAAAAAAACAGGTCCGTGGCCGTTCGAAGTTCGCTTAAACGGCACTATCGTAAGCTGGCAGACGAGCGAAGTTCCCGTTTTCGGCGGTCAGGATTACTTTGAATGGACGACCTTGCTCACTAACGGGCTTACGTTCAAAAAAGGCGAAAACATGATAGAAATCGAACCGTGGGACTTCTACGGCGCGAATATCGACTACATTTTCGTAAACGTCAAAACGGACGTTAAGGGCGAATACACTACAAAAGAAGTCGTTCCCGAACATAAGCATGCATTTACCGATAAAAGATGCGAATGCGGAGCCGTTATGGGCGAAGCGGAAGATTGCGAAGTTACGGGTACCACGGCAAGCTGGGATACTTCCGGAAAGGGCTTTTACCGTGACGAAGCGGGCGCGTCCGGCGGCTACAAGGTAGGCGCGTGGGGCGGCAATGCCGACTGCAAAATTTACGTTCGCATCACTTCCGACGCGGAATATCAAAACGTTAAAACGGGTTTTGTTATTCAGACGGGCGGCGTAGCTAATTCCGAAGGCTTCAAGTTCTACAAATACGACGAAGAAACCAAAACTAACGGCGACGCGATAAATCACGGTTCCGTTGCGGAAGCTTGGAACACCTGGAGAACGATTAAAACCGACGAAATGACGATTGCCAAAGGCGAATCGACTTACGTTATCGAAGCGGTGGGCAACACGGAAGTAGACTTCGACTACTTCTTCATCGAAGGCATAACCGCGGAAAGCAACGTCACTTTCAAAAAATACGTTAAACCCGCTCCCGACCCCGAACAACATTTGACTCACGAATTTTCAAACGGCAAATGCGTTTGCGGAGCCGTGAAAATCGAAGCGGAAGACTGCGAAGCGGGCGGCACTCCTTCTTACTCCGACACCGGCTTTTATCGTGACGACGCGAACGCTTCCGGCGGCAAAAAAATCGGCGGCTGGGGCGACAACGGCGACAACCGCGTTTACATCAAATTCACTTCCGACAAAGAGTACAAAGGCGCGAACATGATTTTCCGCATAAGCACCGGCTCCGTTCCTTCCGGCACGGGTTTTGACTTCTACTTTGAGGAAACTAAGGCTAACAAAATTTCTCACCCGAACCTTGCCGGCAGTGCTGCTTGGTATGACGTTAAGTCCTCCGCTTTCGATATTAAAGCGGGCGAAAACGTCCTCGTACTCGAAGCTTATCAGGCTAACCAAATCGATTGGGATTACTTTGTAATCGAAGGCGTCCCGGCGGATTCCGTTATAACCGCGGTAAAGTACGTTAAACCCGCTCCCGATCCCGAAGAACACTTGACCCACACATTCGTTGACGGCAAATGCGTTTGCGGAGCCGTGAAAATCGAAGCGGAAGATTGCGAAGTTATCGGCACGCCTGCTTCCTGGGCGGGCACCGAGGGATTCTACCGCGCGAGCGATAGCCTTTCCGGCGGCAAAAAAGTAGGCGCGTGGGGCGTAAACGGCGACAACCGCATTTACATCAAGTTTACTTCCGACAAGGCTTACGAAAACGTTACGATGACGTTCAGATTAAGTACCGGCGGAGTCGTTACGGCTACGGCTTTCGACTTCTATTTCAACGAAACGAGAGGCACGAAGATTGCTCACCCCGACCTTTCCGGCGGTATGGGTTGGACGGATATCAAGTCCTCTGCTTTCAACATTAAGGCGGGCGAAAACTTCCTCGTTCTCGAAGCTTACCAAAGCTGCGAAGTCGACTGGGATTATTTCGTAATCGAAGGTCTTTCCGCAGATTCCGTTATTACCGTTACAAAGTACGTACCGGCAGCTTAACTAAAAACAGCCGAAAATGAAAAAGAAAACGGTTATTGTGTCCGTTATAGTCGCGGCGGTTATCCTCGTAGGCGCCGTCGCGACGACTTTAACGGTTTTACTCACAAGAAAGACTTTAGACCCTATAATCACTTACCCGACCGAATTAAAAGTCAATCTTCTTTCTTCCGCTTACGGCGTGGATAAAAACGACTTGCGCTTTTCCTGGGCGATGAACGACCCAAAAAAGGAGCAGGAACAGAAAGCTTACAGAATGGTTTTTTCTTCGTCTTTACAGAATTTTGAAAAGGGCGAATACGTCTACGACACGGGCAGAAAGGAAAGCTCGCTTTCCGCGGCGGTTACGGCGGAGGGGCTTAGCTCCGTTTTGGAAGAGGGCAAACTCTATTACTGGGCAGTTTCAACCGAAAATCTGAGCGGCGAGGACGGCGGGTTTTCCAAGCCCTCGGCGTTCGTTACGGCAAAAAGCGATTTCGGCGGCGACGGCATATGGGCGGCTTCCTCTTCCGGGAAAAAAGCAAACGACGATTTTGCGTTTTTAAGGAGCGAATTTACGCTTTCGAAAGAGGAGTACAAAAACCTCGACAAAGCGGTTGTTTCCTTGACCGCGCGTTCGCCCGAACCGAGCAGACAATTCGTTTATAACCTTTATATAAACGGCGAAAGCTTAGGCGCGGGTCCGTCGAGGCTCAACAAAAACGAGAAAGGCGAGACGGAACTTTACTACGACAATCGCGAAGTTTCTTCCGCCATAAAAGAGGGTGAAAACGCAATAGGCGTTATTTGTTACACGCTCGGCGACAAGGCTTTTTACGGCGAACTCACCGCTTACTTTAAGGACGGCACGAGCAAGGTTTTGTGTTCCGCTTCCGAAAGGGAAAGCTGGAAAAGTTTGCCCGGCGACAAGGCTTGTGACAAGAGCAATTCTATCGGCACGTTCTATTTTACGGCGCACGCAAACAATATAAATTCCGAATATTATCCGTTCGGTTTTTCCGAAAGCGAATTTGACGATTCAACTTGGAACGCAGCAGCTTCGGCGGGCGAAATAGCGCGCGGAGTAAAGCTCGTTCCCGCCGAAACGGAACCCGTAGAAAGGTTTTTATCCCCGGCGGAGCAGATGACTTTCACCGAAAAGGGCAATTCCGTAATAGTCGATTTGGGTTATGAAATTATAGGCGGATTGCATTTAGACCTTGACGTTCCTTTCGACGCGGAAGTGACCGTGCGTTACGGCGAACAGCTCGAAAAGGACGGCTCCGTCAAGTGGAAAATGCTCACGGGCAACGAATATTCCGCTACCTTTAAGCTTTCCGCCGGCAAGTACGAATTCGACACGATAGACCTCATGACTTTCAGGTACGTAGAGTTTATCGATATGCCGACTATCCTTGATTCCTCGTCCGTTCGCGGGCTGGAACTAAGAAGCGCGTTCGACGAAGAAACAAGCGAATTTTCTTCCGACAACGAACTCTTAAACGAAATATACAAACTCGTCAAGCACACGGCAAAGGCAACGACTCAGGACCTCTTCGTCGATTCTCAATCGCGCGAAAGGCGGGCTTACGAGGGCGACTGCGTAATAAAC
>CAKQSU010000045.1 GCA_934273135.1 uncultured Clostridia bacterium | reverse complement strand
TTTTGACGATATAGCTCATGCTTTTCACGCCGAAGCCGTGGTAGCCCGTATCGCGACTTGTTTTGGGCAAGCCGTTTTCAAAAACAATTTCGCCCTCGTAGTAGTTTTCCATATGCACCGAAAGCATATTGCCCGCGGAAGTCACGTTCAAAGCGATAAAACGCTTATCTTCTTCAATCTTGCTGACGCTCTCAATCGCGTTTGAAAGCGCGTTGCCGAAAAGCGAGTAAATGTCCATGCTGTCCATAAACGCAAGGTCTTTGCCGTTCGCCATGCATTGGAGTCTTATGTTGTTTTTAACGCACTAAAGGCTCTTTTCCGTCAAGATAACGTCCAAAACGTCGTTTCCCGTTTTAACGGACGAATCGTAAATCATAACCGATTCTTCGATGTCTTTAAGCGTTTTGTCGGAGCTGCCCGCCCGTAAAGCGTTTATCTGGTGTTTTAAGTCGTGGCATTTTACGTTTATCAAGTCTATCGTTTCCTTTGAAAGTTTGTACTGTTCCTTTTCTCTGTGCAGTATCTCTTCCATGAGCGAAACTTCGTAGTGCATTTCGTCGTTTTCGGTTATGTTGAAGTGAAGAGTCAAAATAAACAAGCAGTTCACGATAGTAGAAATCGTTTCTGCAAAAAACGCAAGCGTGCCGCGGGAATTATCGTCCGCGGTAAGGCGGGAAATGCCTATGCAGATAAACACGACTACGAGCGAAAACACGACCTTGCGTTTTGTCTGCGTCGTCTTTTCCTGCGCGGTTTTGTTGCGGACAAGCAAAAAGTACACGCCGAAGTAAACGAAAGCGCAAACAAAGGTTTCGACGATAAAACTAACGTACGGCGCAAGCGCAAGCAGATTTTCCAAAAACGGCGCGAGCAGCAAAAGCCTCGTCAGGTTGACGGCAAGGTGTTGCGCCGCGTACGCGCCCGCCGAATAAAAAAGCACCGTCCAGATAGGATTTTCAAAACAGTAAATGTTAGCGCAAACGGACAAAAGAAAAATCGCGCAATAAAGGCAGAATTTGAAAAAGGAATCGTCCGCGCCGCCCGACTGATTGTACGAAAACGCATTGCCCGTAACCGCGTAATAGATAAGTATCGTTAAAAAAATCGAAGCGAACGCCGTAAGCACGGAGATAACCGCCCGCGTGAAAAATTTTTCCCGCCGTTTTAAGAGCTTGCCGAACACAAGCTCCGCCGCAAAGAGTTCCGCAAACATAAGCGCGAGCGACAAAAACGAAGTGAGCAGCCCTTTCATACGCTACCTCCCGCGTATTTTGCAAAGTCGCTCATAAACTCGTTCTTGCGCGAACGGCTTATTTTTAACGTGTCGCTCCCTACGACCACCGTTTCTCCGTAAGTTTCCTTTACGTATTTTAGGTTTACTAAAAAGCTTGCCGAGGAGCGCGAAAAGTGGTAGCCTTTTAGCTTTTCTTCGATTCCGCTCATCGTTCCGCCCGTCCTGTATTCGCCGTCTTTAAGGTGAAAAATGATGTCGTGATTCATGACTTCTACGTATAAAATATCGGACACGGCTATTCTCTTTGTCATAAATCTGCCGGCAAGCGTAATGTAAACGTCGCTCATCTCATGTTCGAGCGTGTTGCATATTCTGCGGAATTTTATAAAAAAACTGTCGTATATAAGCGGCTTCAAGATAAAATCGAATGCGTGCACTTCGTAACTTTCAAGAGCGTAGTTCGCCATGTTCGTCACGAAAACCACCATAACCTTGTCATCGATTTTCCTAAGCCTTTTCGCAGCCTCTATGCCCGTAATGCCCGGGAGCTGGATATCGAAAAACACCGCGTCGTATTTTCCGTCGAACGCGGCGAGAAAGTCAAGCGCGTCGGAGAAAACTTCCGTTTCAAAGTTAAACCGCTTATCGCTTTCCGAATATTTTTTTATCATGCTTAAAAGCTTTTTCGCCGCGGCTTCCTCGTCCTCGACTATCGCAATTTTGATATCCATTTTTCCCTCCCTTAAAGCACGTTCCTTTAAAATTATACATAAGCTTTCGTGCCTTGTCAATAGTTTTTGCAAATTTTGTCATTTTCTTTTTTACAAGTCGAAAAAGCGTTTTTTTAGGGTAAAATCCGCCGATAATCGACTTATAGGCGGGTTTTTGCGTTGGCTCAATATAGGTAAGCACAAAAAAAACACAAAGCAAAAAAGGAACGCGCGGGGCGTTCCTTTCAAGTTTAAATTCAGTATCTCTTACTTTTCGATTTCCGCAAAGTATTTGATAGTTCTTACCATCTGGCTGGTGTAGGAGTTTTCGTTGTCGTACCAGGAAACTACCTGTACCTGATAGGTGTCGTCGTCGATTTTAGCGACCATGGTCTGCGTGGAATCGAACAAAGAACCGTACTTCATACCGATAACGTCGGAAGAAACGATCTGGTCGACGTTGTAGCCGAAGGATTCGGTTACCTGAGCCTTCATAGCCGCGTTGATGCTGTCAACGGTAACGTCTTTACCCTTTACAACCGCAACGAGGATGGTGGTGGAACCGGTAGCGGTCGGAACGCGCTGAGCGGAACCGATGAGCTTGCCGTTGAGTTCGGGGATAACAAGACCGATAGCCTTAGCAGCGCCGGTGGAGTTAGGAACGATGTTCATAGCGCCCGCTCTCGATCTTCTCAAATCGCCTTTTCTCTGCGGACCGTCAAGAATCATCTGGTCGCCGGTGTAAGCGTGAACGGTGGTCATGATACCGCTCTGAATGGGATAAGCGTCGTTAAGAGCCTTAGCCATAGGAGCGAGGCAGTTGGTGGTGCAGGAAGCCGCGGAAATGATATGATCTTCTTTCGTAAGCGTCTTGTGGTTTACGTTGTAAACGATTGTCGGGAGGTCGTTGCCCGCGGGAGCGGAAATAACGACGTTCTTTGCGCCGGCATCGATATGAGCCTGAGCTTTAGCCTTGGAGGTGTAGAAGCCCGTGCATTCCAAAACTACGTCTACTTTGAGCTTCTTCCAGGGAAGGTCCTGAGCTTTGGCGCAAGCGTAGATAGTGATTTCGGTACCGTCAACGGTGATGGAACCGGGGGTGACGACAGTCTTTCCGTCTTCGGCGAGAACAGCGTCTTTATAAGTTACGGTGTGGCTGTTAGCGTAGTTGCCCTGCGTCGTATCATACTTGAGAAGATGAGCGAGCATTTTGGGGCTGGTCAAGTCGTTAATAGCGACGATTTTGTAACCCTTTGCGCCAAACATCTGTCTGAAAGCGAGACGACCGATACGGCCGAACCCGTTTATAGCTACTTTTACATTTGCCATAATTTCAATCTCCTTGAAAAGATTATTTTTATTTTCCGTAATGTATTATAAATCAATAGTCGTAGTTAGTCAAATTTTTTTTAGGATTTTTTGCAATAAATTATTTTTTTTGCAAAGATTTTAACCTTTTTACAATATGTGTTTATCTTTATTTAAAGAAAACGCCGAAAACCGACGATACAAAACCTTTACGTTTAAGGCCTAATAAGCGGTTTCCGGCAATTAACAATAAAAGCCTTACTGTTTTTTGTTTACGTAGTTTACCGCGCCCATAGCGGCGATCGCGCCGTCATTCATAGCGGTTAAAAGCTGACGATAGGTCTTTTTGCGGCAGTCGCCCGCGACGAATGCGCCCTCAACTCCCGTTTCCATAAGGTCGTTACCGACGATATATCCGTCCTTATCGAGCGTGGCTATCTTTTCAAAGCGTTTGTTGTCCGGTATTTGCCCTATCGCAACGAACACCGCGGGAACGGCAAGTTCGAACCTCGTTTTGTCGAGGCGGTTTTCGACCACCAAAGCTTCAAGCGAATTTTCACCTTTAAAATCCACCACCGAAGTGTTGGGTAAAACTTCTACGTTTTTGAGCCTTTTAACGGCGTCGATATTGCCTTCGTCGCCGAAGAACTTGTCAAACCATGTCAAAACGTAAACCTTTTTGCAGATTGCGGCAAGAAGCGCGACCGATTGAAGCGCGGTGTTTCCGTCGCCGATAACGGCTACTTCCTTGTCCTTATAGAACGCGCCGTCGCAGATAGCGCAGTAATAAACGCCCTTACCGAGCAGTTTTTCCTCGTTTGCGATTCCTATATGCTTCTGCTTTACTCCCGTCGCTATAATTACCGTTTTTCCCTCGTGAACGCCGTAGTCGGTAGTTACGATAAACGTTTCGCCCTTCTTTTCAACGTCGAGGACCTCTTCCATTTCGAACTGCACGCCCAAGTCAAGCACCTGTTCGAAAACTTTTTGCGAAAGTTCCGCGCCGCTCACCGTGCGGTAGGACGGCATGTTCTCCACCTTAGCCGAGTACGCTATCTGACCGCCCACGCCGGACGATTCGAGCAGAAGCGTAGATTTGTTGTTGCGGAGAGTATACACCGCGCTAGCCATGCCGGCAACCCCCGAACCTATGATTATTACGTCGTACATATTCTTTTCCTTTATATATATTATCCGGTTTATAAAAATGCGGAATCAAACGAATAAAGCCGCCCTATTCCGCATTTTTAACAATTAGTTTGCCCTTTTGCCGGCAAAAGGGGTTATTGAGTAATTCCGTCGATGAACTTACGGATATTCGACGGGTTTGCCACCGCTTCGTAACCGTCCTTTTTGACGACGATAAGCGTAGGAGCTTCCTTTATTCCGTGGTCGATAAAGAACTGTTCGTTATCTTCCGCGTAAATCTTTTCGTACGTTAATCCCGCTCTGTCCAAAAATAGCGTAACCATCGCGCACTTCGGACAGGTCTTAGTCGCGCAAAGAATGAGCTTGTATTCGCCGTCTTTGAGCTGTTCTTCGGTCGCCTCGCAAGCCGCGCAAGGCTTGGAAGTCTTGCCGGAGAGTATCGCGTCTTCGTCCTTAATGGCGTCGAGAACTTTATAAACCTTTCTTTCCTTGAACTCTTCGGTCTTGCCGTCGTTCCAGTTCTGAACGGGGCGGTAGTAGCCCGTTATACGCGAGTAAACTTCCGCGGGTTCGCCGCAAATGGGGCATTTGAACTGTTCGCCGATAAGATATCCGTGATTTTTGCAGACGGAATACGTCGGGGAAAGCGTGTAGTACGGGAGCTTATAGTTTTCCGCAATCTTTTTAACGAGCGCGGCGGCTGCCTTCCAGTCGGGGAGTTTTTCGCCTAAGAACGCGTGGAAAACGGTACCGGAGGTGTAAAGCGTTTGCAATTCGTCCTGAATGTCGAGCGCGGTGAAGATATCGTCGGTGAAGCTTACGGGCAAGTGCGAACTGTTGGTGTAATAAGGCGTTTCGCCCTTGCTTGCGGTGATGATGTCGGGATAACGCTTAACGTCGTGTTTTGCCAAGCGGTAAGAAGTCGATTCCGCGGGGGTAGCTTCGAGGTTGTAAAGGTCGCCGTACATTTCCTGATAGTCGGAAAGTCTTTCTCTCATGTGATTGAGAACGTCCTTAGTAAACTGTTGCGCCTTTTCGTGCGTTAAATCTTCTCTTATCCACTTTGCGTTAAGGCAAGCTTCGTTCATACCCACTAAGCCGATAGTGGAGAAGTGGTTGTCGAACGTGCCGAGATATCTCTTTGTGTACGGATAAAGCCCTTCGTTCAAAAGCTTGGTGATAACCGTTCTCTTAGTCTTTAAGGAGCGAGCGGAGATATCCATAAGCTTGTCGAGGCGTTTATAGAAGTCGGCTTCGTCGGTCGCGAGGTAACCTATTCTCGGCATGTTTATAGTAACTACGCCGATTGAGCCTGTGCTTTCGCCGCTGCCGAAGAATCCGCCCGATTTTTTACGGAGTTCGCGGAGGTCCAAACGAAGTCTGCAACACATACTGCGCACGTCGCTTGGTTCCATATCGGAGTTGATGTAGTTGGAGAAGTACGGAGTGCCGTACTTTGCCGCCATTTCAAACAAAAGTTGATTGTTTTCGGTGTCCGACCAGTCGAAGTTTTTCGTGATGGAATAGGTCGGAATAGGATACTGAAATCCTCTGCCGTTGGCGTCGCCCTCTATCATTATTTCGATGAAGGCTTTGTTTACCATATCCATTTCGGCTTTACAGTCCTTATACTTGAAAGGCATTTCCTTGCCGCCGACTATCGCGTTGAGTTCGGCTAAGTCGTTAGGAACAACCCAGTCGAACGTTACGTTTGAAAACGGTGCCTGCGTACCCCAGCGGCTCGGCGTGTTTACGCCGTAAATGAACGACTCTATGGCTTTTTTGACTTCTCTATACGAAAGATTATCAACCTTGACGAACGGCGCAAGGTAGGTGTCGAACGACGAAAAAGCCTGCGCGCCCGCCCATTCGTTCTGCATGATGCCGAGGAAGTTTACCATCTGGTTGCAGAGCGTTGCAAGGTGGCTTGCCGGGGAGGAAGTTATCTTCCCGGGAACGCCGCCCAAACCTTCTTTTATGAGCTGACGAAGCGACCAGCCCGCGCAATACCCGGTGAGCATGGAGAGGTCATGAAGGTGGATATCGGCGTTTCTGTGCGCGTTCGCGATTTCCTCGTCGTAAATTTCGCTGAGCCAATAGTTAGCTGTTATCGCGCCCGAGTTGGAAAGGATAAGCCCGCCTACCGAGTAGGTAACAGTGGAGTTTTCCTTAACGCGCCAATCGGCGACCTTAACGTAACCGTCCACGAGTTCCTTATAGTCGAGAATGGTAGACTTCATGTTACGGATTTTTTCTCTCTGCTTACGATAGAGAATGTAGGCTTTGCCTACGTCGCTGTACCCCGCCTGAATAAGGACGGATTCGACGCTGTCCTGAATATCTTCTACGGCGATAACGCCGTTTTTAATCTTGTGTTCGAAATCCGCGGTTACTTTGAGCGCGAGAAAATCTATAACGCTCGGCGTGTACTGCTTTTCGAGCGCGTCGAACGCTTTGGTGATTGCTACGGCGATTTTCGATATGTCGAAGTCCACTATCTTGCCGTCTCTTTTGACTACTTTGTACATTACTTGTTCCTCCGTTTTATATAATTTACCGCTTGCCTTTCGCTTTTGTTTATCCGCCTCTCGGCAAGCTTTCGGTGTGTGCTTCAATATACTACCATATTTATTCCCTTCTGTCAAGGGTTTTCGAATATTTTGTAGTGTGAAATTTTTTAGACCACAATATATTGTGGTTTTATTCATCAAAGTCAACTAAAAGTTTCATAGACTCAAAAAGGCTTGATTTTGTCTTTGATTTTTATCCGCCCAAGTTTTCAGCTTGCCTCGCGTTGTCCGCGTGCAGCACACACAAGCCGTATTTTGTCTGTATTTAGAAGAAAAATTTCATAATTTTCACAAAAATATTCGCATATTTGCAATATCTGCGCCACAAGAGAAAAACGTGGCAAATCCAAAGTACAACTTTAGATTTGCCATAGAATGACGATTACTTGAAAGGGCTTAGACAAAAGAAAAACTACAAACACGCAAACGTTGACAAGCGGCGGGAAAAGTGATAATATATAAGTATTCGGATTACGATTATTTCCGCCGCATTTTCGGCAAAAAAAAGAGGTAATATATATTATGATTATAAAAGGCTTGCAAAAATTAACGCTTCTCGACTTCCCCGGGAAAATCGCCTGCACCGTTTTTACGGGCGGGTGCAATCTGCGCTGTCCGTTTTGCCACAACGCATTGCTTGTGACCGAGCAAGACGAAACCTTTATCCCGACGGAAGAGTTTTTCGCCTTTCTGTCCGAGCGCGCCGACCGCCTCGAAGGGGTAGCGATAACG
>CAKQSU010000044.1 GCA_934273135.1 uncultured Clostridia bacterium | reverse complement strand
GGCGTGTCCTATAAGCGCGATGTTTCTGATGTTTTTGGTTATGTAGTCCATAATCGTTTTCCCTACCTGTCAATTTATTTTCGGCTTTTGCCGATAGAACGCAAGGTTTTCCCTTGCAAACCTCATTGCTATAATTATACAGGATAACGCCTTATTTTTCAAGGGGGTTTTGAAAAATTTTTCCTCGTTTTCACAAACTTTTTTGTTTTATAAAGACAAAAACCCTTGTTTTGTCCGCCGCCCGCGTACAATAATTTTTTAACGGAGCAAAAGAAGCAAAAAAAGTTTTTTCTTCACGGATTTTCTACGAGCAAAGCGACAAAAAATTTAGTCTAAGCCCCGACTATCTTTTTATACCGCTTCCCTTTCAAAAACCGCCTACGCGCTTTTGTAATGCTTTCGCGTTGTTCGTGCTTTCAGTCATTGTGGATACCTCCTTGAAAAAACAAAAAATAGGCTTGTCGCGTTGACAAACCTATAAATTACGGGGTTTTTGCTTTTATCGGGCAATAGGCTTATCAACTTTTAACAAACATATTGTAAATCTTCAATAAATTTTTTCAATTGCTATTGACAATCTGTCTGACCTATGGTATAGTGTAAATCGTAAAGGTGCTATATTTAGAGGAGATTAGTTTGGAACTAATAAAGTTGTTTTAAATATTCTAACGGAGGTATCCGCCAATGTACAGATTAGTTTTTTAAGCGCAAAGAGTTAACGTTAAGGTTTTCTTTGCGCTTTTTATATAACTCAAAAGTAGTTTTGGAGGTTCTTAAGAAAAATTTTTCCTATTATGTGTAAGGGGAGTCAAATATGAAAAGTATTACAAAATTTATTAGCTGTTTAGAGTGCTTACTTATTGCTCTGGTGTTCATGCTTTCGTTTTCAGCATGTAACAATGATCCTATAAAACCCGGGAATAATGAAACGCAAAATATTTATGAATTATATGGATCCGGTAATTATTCATTCGCAAATATAGACATTACCTCTGTGCGTGATGCAATTTATTGCGACTTGGATAAGTCGAATAAAAGATATGTTGTACTTGAAGGTATTGTTGCCGACGATTATTATTGCAAGTTGACTAAAGGCACGGTTGTGAATATTCCTGTTTGTCTTAACAAAACGGAAGACTCCTATTTGGATGTAGATTCAGTCATAGAGTTATTTTCACAAGGCGATACAATCTTCGTTTATTTTTGCATAACCAACGATAATGAGCTGTACTTATATTCACAAAACGATAAGGTGCAGTTTCCTTGTTTAACTTCTGTTGTCTTTTTTAATTTTTTTGATATAATATTATGCACAAACGGTAGAACCGACTTAAATAAAATTTCTACTTTTCTTAATAGCCAGAGTATGTCATATGTGCCTTTTAATCTTTATGGCGAATACACGAATTATATAGATGACCAAATGGATATAGAAACAGTGGCAAATAACCTGACAAAGCTTTACGAAAAAATAAAAAAATATAAAGAGGTGGACTCGTGAAACAAGCTAAGGTAAAATTAATGGTTCTATAATAAAAGTTGAGGGCTTCTTTCCGAACCCCGACTTTTGTTATAGAACCATTTTTCTTGTTTTTTATGCAAAAAAATCCCGCTCGATTTTTACGAACGGGAATGAAAGAGTATTTAAAATCACTTCTTGATATTGACGTCGAGCTGGTTGAACGGAATTTCTATATTCGCTTTCTTAAACGCCGCAACGACGTTCTCGTGCAAATCGAAGTTCACCGTCCAATAGTCCTCGTTCTTAACCCAACAGCGACAAATAAAGCGGAGCGCGCTCGCGTCCTCGGCGGAAAGCCGCACGTTGTAATCCTTGTCATGGAGAACGAGCGGGTGTTCTTCTAAGACCTTTGTCAAAACCTTTTTGACCTTTTCGACGTTCGTGCCGTAAGCAACGGTAAACTCAAGGTCAAGCCTTCTTTCGGGCATAGCCGAATAATTGACGACCGTTCCGCCGGAAATGTCGGAGTTAGGAAGAATGACGACCTTGTTGTCGGGCGTAACGAGAGTGGTAGAATGAAGCGTTATGTTAGTGACCGTCCCGGAATAATCGCCGACGGAAATATAATCGCCCTCTTTAAACGGCTTGTTTCCGACGATTATCATTCCGCTTGCAAAATTCGTCATTATAGACTGCAGGGCAAGCGAAACGGCAAGCGAGGAAGCGGCAAGTACGGCAACCAGACTCGAAGTGTCTATGCCCAAAACCGTCAGAACGGCGATAAAGTAAATAACGAGCAACGCCACCTTCGCTATATTATAAATGAATCTGCCGGCAAGCTTTTGGTCTTTGAGCTTGGAGCGAGCGACTATCTTATTGATAATCGACAAAATAAGCTTTACGATTAAAAAACCTATTATGACGGTCAACGCGATGCGAACGAGAAACTGCCAGCCGCCGTTGGACAAAAACCAGTTTTTAAGTTTTTCCCAAACGTTTTGGAAAAAAGTCAATCCGTCGCCCAAATCATCGACTATCGGCGTACCGCTGCCGCTGTCGGTATCGGCAAGCATTTTATAAAGTAAATTCATAAGTCTTAGCCTTTATTTGCTGTGTTTGCTTTAAGCTCTTTAAGAATTTCTTCCAAAAGTTTTTCCGTCTTGGTCGGCTCTTCGGCGACGGGTTCTTCCTCGGGTGTAGCTTCCGCCTTTTTCGGTGCTTTGTCCGGATGGCGTTTTGCGTACTTTGTAAGCCACTTCTGTTCGGTTTCCGTCAATTTTTCGTCTGCGTCGAGCTTCTTTTGAACTTTTACCGTCATCATCGCGTCGATGTCCGCAAGCTCTCTCGCTTTATTGATTGCCTTAACTATGCAGAACACTACGAAAGCGATAAGGATAAAGTTGATTATCGCGCTTACAAACGCGCCCCAGTCTATGTAAATGGAGTTTGCAAGGTCTAAAACCTTTTCACCCGCGTCGTTTACGGTGTAGGTGGCTTTTAAAATGGTGTAAGCCGATTCGAGCGCGTTGGAATCTCCGCCGACAAGCGCGAGAACCCAGTTGATGAGCGGCTTTAATATGCCGTTCGAAAGCGCGGTGACAATCGCCGTGAACGCGCTGCCGACGATAACGCCGACCGCCATGTCGAGTACGTTTCCTCTTTTAATAAAGGTAAGGAACTCTTTAAAAAATTTCTTCATAAATATTCGTCCTCCGAAATATTTTTATCAAAAGTAATATCCTTATTTTGCCGAGATTTTTGTAAAAACGACTTAATTTAACGGTAAAAGCCCCGCTATAAGTCGATTATCGCTTGTTTTACATTTTTTCCGGCGTTTTAATCCCGAGAAGCGCGAGCGCGGAAGTAAGGCAGGTTTTAGTTGCCTTTGTGAGTTTTAAGCGGAAGGAAGAACGCTCTTTGTCCTCGCCGATGACCTTACAGTTGAGGTAGAATTTATTAAAGGCTTTCGCCGTTTCCACGGCGTAACGAGTGATGAAAGACGGCTCGTATTTTTCCGCCGCGGCGATAACCGTCGCAGGGAAGCTTTCAAGCTGAACGGCAAGAGCGAACTCATCGTCCGTAACGGTATCGACAATTCCCTTAGCGTCGATTTCTCCCGCCTTTTTGATAACGGAATTGCACCGCGCGACGGTGTACTGAACGTAAGGACCCGTTTCGCCGTCGAAGTTAAGCACTTTGTCGTAACTGAAAACTATGTCCTTAATTTTGTTCTGCGCGAGCGCGCCGAAGATAACCGCACCCGTTCCTACGATTTTCGCCGTTTCTTCCTTGTTTTCAAGGTACGGGTTCTTTGCGTCGATTACTTCGAGGGCCTTTTCTATCGTCTTGTTTATAACGTCCTCCAACAAAACGACTCTGCCATGCCTCGTACTCATCGCGCCGTCTTCGAGCGAAACCATGCCGTACGCTACGTGGACCATATCCTTCGCCCACGGCTCGCCCATAAGTTCCAACACCTTAAAAATTTGCTTGAAGTGCAAATTCTGCTGGTAAGCGACAACGTATAAGCACTTGTAAAAATCATAAGTTTTTTTGCGGTAGAACGCTGCCGCCAAATCGCGCGTGGCGTACAGGCTTGCGCCGTCCGAGCGGAGAATAATGCAAGGCGGCATATCGTAATCGTCGAGCTTAACGACCATCGCACCCTCGCTTTCGACGAGCAAACCGTCCTTTTTAAGCTCGTCCACTACGGGTTGCATTTTGTCGTTGTAAAAGCTTTCGCCGGCGTAGGAATCGAACTTAACGTCCAAAAGGTCGTAAATCTTTTTTGTTTCCGCCAAGGTAATAGACTTAAAGTATTCAAAGAGTTCAACGCACTCCTTATCTCCCGATTCTATCTTTTTAAAATAGCTTCTCGCCTCGTCGTCCATCTCGGGGTTTTGCTCCGAAAGTTCGTGATAATGAACATATAGGCGGGTTAATTCTTTAAGTCCGCCCTTTTCGACGGCTTCTTTTCCGCCCCAATGCTTGTACGCGTAAATGAGCTTTCCGAACTGCGTGCCATAGTCGCCGAGGTGATTTATTCCGACGGCTTTATAGCCTAAAAAGTTAAAAATCCTATAGAGCGCCGCGCCGATTACCGTCGTTGACAAATGCCCGATATGGAAGGGTTTTGCGATGTTGATGGACGAATAATCTATGCAGATAACCTTTCCGCCGCCGAGCGTCGATTTACCGTAGTTTTCGCCTTCTTCCGTGATTTTGTCTACCACCGAATTGACGAACGCCGCGCGGTTCAAACGGAAATTGAGATACCCGTTCACCGCTTCGCAAGATGATATCACCTCGTCGCCTTTAAAGGCGGCGGCAAGCTCGCTCGCGATCATAACGGGGCTTTTGCGCAAGGTTTTTGCAAACTTAAAACACGGCAACGCAAAATCGCCTACTTCCTTCGTAGGCGGAATTTCTATCGCCGCGGCTATAAAATCTTTGTCCGCGCCGGGTACTTGTATCATACCGGCAATGTGCTGTTTATAATCCATCGTTAATCCTTAAATGCTTTTTCGAGAAATATTTTAGCACATAAACGCCGAAATTACAACAATTAGTTTGATAAATTCAATAAAATGTAGTAAAATATCTAAGCGAATGTAAAAATAAACCACTCGACGCAAATTTTCGGAGGTCGAAAATTATGAAACTCGGCGTAGTAGGCTTGCCCAACGTAGGCAAATCCACGCTTTTCAACGCAATAACTCATGCCGGCGCAATGGCGGCAAACTTTCCTTTCTGCACGATAGAACCGAACGTCGGCGTAGTCGCTGTTCCGGACGAACGGCTAACTAAGCTCGCCGCGCTCTATAACTGCAAAAAAATCGTTCCCGCAACGATAGAATTCGTGGACATAGCCGGGCTTGTCCGCGGCGCAAGCAAGGGCGAGGGCTTGGGCAACAAATTTCTTTCCCATATCCGCGAAGTAGACGCAATCGTCCACGTTGTCCGCTGTTTTGAGGACGACAACGTTACGCACGTAGAAAACACCGTCGACCCCGTCCGCGATATAGGCATAATCAATCTCGAACTTATCCTTTCCGATATGGAAGCCGTCGAAAAAAAGCTCGACCGCGCAAAGAGCATGATTAAAACGGGCGACAAAAAATACGTCGTCGAAGCCGAACTTCTGCAAAGAATTTACGACTGTCTCGCTTCCGAAAAGCCCGTGCGTTCCCTCTCTTTTACGGACGAAGAAGCCGATTACGTCAAAGGGCTTTTCCTGCTCACGTCAAAACCCGTAATCTACGCCGCCAACATCGGCGAAGAAGATATCGGCAAGGACGAATCCACACTCCCCCTCGTTCAGGAAGTTAAGAACTACGCTAAAACGGAAGGCAGCGAAACGCTCGTTATCTGCGCGAAAATCGAAGAAGAAATCTCCGCGCTCCCTATCGATGAACAAGCGGAATATCTCGCGGCGTTAGGCTTAGAAGAAAGCGGACTTAACCGCCTTGTAAAAGCTTCCTATTCCCTCTTGGGGCTTATGAGCTTTTTGACGGCGGGAGAACCCGAAACGCGCGCATGGACGATAAAAATCGGCACCAAAGCCCCGCAAGCGGCAGGTAAAATTCATTCCGACTTCGAGCGCGGCTTCATTCGCGCGGAAGTCGTCAACTACCAAACGCTTTTAGACTGCGGCTCGCTTTCCGCCGCCAAAGAAAAAGGCAAAGTCCGTTCCGAAGGTAAAGATTACGTCATGCAAGACGGCGACGTCGTCCTCTTCCGCTTCAACGTGTAATGTTTTTTTTGAAAATACGCCAAAGGCTCCCGAGAAAATCCGGGGGCTTTTTTCGTCTTGAATCGTCAGAATATCCGCCGCTTTAAGATTTCATCCGCAAGCGTTTTTGCCCGTTAATCGACTTATAGCCAAACTTTTATGAAAAAAAGAACGGCTCCCGACTAAGGAGACGTCCTTTTTTTGGTCGGAGTGACAAGAATCGAACTTGCGGCCTCTTGAACCCCATTCAAGCGCGCTACCAAACTGCGCTACACCCCGATATATGACGGCTTTAAAAGCCGTTTTTTCGTTTTTTATTCTGCTTCGACCTTCAACTTGACTTTGCAAGGAACGCCCGATATAAGCTTGATTTCAACGTCATACAGCCCGAGCTTTTTTATGGGCGCGGATATGACGATTTTCTTTTTGTCTACCTCGTAGCCTGCGTTTTTAAGCGCGGCGGAAACGTTTTCGTTCGTGACCGAGCCGAAAATCTTACCGGCTTCGCCCGCTTTAACAAGGCACAAAACTTCTTTTCCGTTAATCTCGCGCGAAAGCTCCGTAAGCCTTTTTATTTCTTCGCGTTTGTGAAATTCTTCGGCGTTCTTTTTGATCTGCAAGCTGTTTACTTCAACCGCAGTCGCAATCTTGGCGAGATTCTTTTTAAAAAGCATATTCCTGGCAAATCCGTCGGAAACCTCGACAACGTCGCCCTTTTTCCCGGTGCCTTTTACGTCCGCAAGTAAAATAACTTTCATTTAAAAACCCCGTTTGCTTTATCGTTTATTTATTTTAGTACATTTTTTTAATATTGTCAAATGTATAAACGCGTTTTTTGCTCATAATAATATTAAATTTCTAAAGGAGGTGAAATTTTTAGTGGAAAATATCAATAACGGAGTTATGTGCGACGTTTGCGGCTGCAAACACAACGAAAACGGTTGCTACTGCAAACTCAACAAAGTCAGAATCACTACCGACTGCACGGATTGCACTTGCTGCGATTCCTATACCGTCAAAGGTAACTGACAACTTTTCTCACCCGTTCGCCGCCTCTTAGCGGCGAATTTTTTGTTGATGTCTTTTTATTGTTTTGTAGTTTTACTCGGCGTTTTGTTTGGCATTTTTACAAGGCGTTAGTTTTTTTGCTTTTCGCCGTCTTTTACCGTGCCTTTCTTTCTTTTTATGTCGCGAAAACGAAATTGCCGCTATCTATATATTATATGAAAGGATACTATATGAAAGGGAAATTTCGTTGCCTGTATATTAAATTTTCGTTGCCTATATATTATATAAGAGAGAAATTTTGTTGCCTATTGTGCTGCAAAACTTTTTCGTTTTTCTTTTAATCCGCCGCGCGATAACAAGCAAAATTCGAAAGCAAAATTTACTTACCGAATTATTTAAAGATTTTTCTTTTAACGGCATAAAAAAAGTTGCATTTTGCGTTAAAGTTTGCTATCATATACGGGTAAAAATCAATTGGGGTGTCGCCAAGCGGTAAGGCTACGGACTCTGACTCCGTCATCCGGGAGTTCAAATCTCTCCACCCCAGCC
>CAKQSU010000043.1 GCA_934273135.1 uncultured Clostridia bacterium | reverse complement strand
GAGAACGTAACCGCCCTTACCCGTCATGTACGCTTGCTTGATGCCGGCTCTGCCGAGAAGTATCGCGCCCGTGGGGTAGTCGGGGGCGGGAATGTATTCCATAAGCTCCTCGATGGTGATGTCGGGGTTATCCATCAGGGCTATGGTGCCGTTTATTACTTCTTTAAGGTTGTGCGGCGGGATATTGGTAGCCATACCGACGGCTATACCGTCCGAGCCGTTTACGAGAAGGTTAGGATATCTTGCGGGGAGAACGGTCGGCTGCATGCGCGTGTCGTCGAAGTTGGGGTAGAAGTCTACCGTTTCCTTGTCGATGTCGCGAAGCATTTCCATCGCAAGCTTGCTCATACGCGCTTCGGTGTAACGGTAAGCCGCGGGCGGGTCGCCGTCGACCGAGCCGAAGTTGCCGTGACCGTCTACGAGCGGAAGGTTAATAGAAAAGTCCTGCGCTAAGCGGACGAGCGCGTCGTAAACGGAGCTGTCGCCGTGCGGGTGGTATTTACCGAGAACGTCACCGACGATTGTGGCGCACTTTTTGTACGCTTTATCGGGCGTTAAACCTATCTCGTTCATCGAGTAAAGTATTCTTCTGTGTACGGGCTTCAAACCGTCGCGAACGTCCGGAATAGCCCTCGAAACGTTGACCGCCATAGCGTACGCTATAAACGAACGTTTCATTTCGTTATCGACCTCGACGTTGATAAGCTTTGTTTGTTCGAGAGTCTTTTTAAACTCCTGAGTAAGTTCGGGAGATGATTGTTTTTTAGCCATTTTCGATTACTCCTTTTTCTTATACGTCCAGATCGCTTACGAGCTTAGCGTTCTCCGCAATGAAGCTACGGCGCGGTTCGGCGTCGTCGCCCATCAAAAGCGTGAAAATCGCGTCGGCTTGCACCGCGTCCTCTACGGTGACTTTGAGCATGGTACGGGTCGCCGGGTTCATCGTCGTTTCCCAAAGCTGTTCGGCGTTCATTTCGCCCAAACCTTTGTAACGCTGAATGTCGCATTTGCCGTTCGCCGCCAAAAAGTCGGAAAGTTCTTTGTCGCTGTAAAAATAATTGTCAACCTTATTCTTCGTCACCTTGTAAAGCGGCGGTTGCGCGATATATACGTGACCTTGCTCGACGAGCGGGCGCATAAAGCGGAAAAAGAAGGTTAAAAGAAGTATTCGTATATGACTGCCGTCGACATCGGCATCGGTCATACAGATGATTCTGTCGTAACGGAGCTTTTTAACGTCGAAATCGTCCTGCATGCCGCCGCCGAAAGCGGTTATCATAGCTTTGATTTCGTCGTTTTCGAGAACGCGGTTGATACGCGCTTTTTCAACGTTCAATATTTTGCCGCGCAAGGGTAAGATTGCCTGGAATCTCCTATCCCTCCCTTGTTTTGCCGTGCCGCCTGCGGAATCGCCTTCGACGAGGAAAATTTCGCAAAGTTCGGCGTTCTTTTCGGAACAGTCGGCAAGTTTGCCGGGAAGCGCAGAGCCTTCGAACGCGCTTTTACGCGTAGCTTCTCTCGCCTTTCTCGCAGCCTCTCTCGCGCGCTTTGCCGTAACGGACTTTAAGATGAGTTCTTTCGCTCTTGCGGGGTTTTCTTCAAGATAAGTCCCCAAAGCTTCCTGCATTGCCCTGGAAACAAGCCCTCTCATCTCGGAATTGCCGAGTTTTGTTTTGGTCTGACCTTCGAATTGCGGTTCGGGCAATTTTACCGAAATAACGGCAGTCAAGCCTTCTCTGACGTCCTCGCCCGAAAGTTTGTCCTTTTCGTCGTCCTTTAAGACGTTGAGTTTTCTGCCGTACTCGTTCAAAAGCTTGGTTAAAGAAGCTTTGAAGCCGTCAAGGTGCGTGCCGCCTTCCTCGGTGTTGATGTTGTTTGCGAATGCAAAAACCGTTTCGTTGTAACCGTCGTTATACTGCAACGAAATTTCCACTACGACGTCGCCGTAAGTTTCTTCGAAGTATATGGGTTCGGGGAGAAGCACGGTTTTGTTCTTGTTCAAATCTTCGACGAAGTGGCGTATGCCGCCCTCGAAGCAGAATTCGTCCTTTTTGGGCGTTTCCGGGCGCAAATCTTCTATTCTTATTCTCAAACCCTTGTTAAGGTAGCAAAGTTCGCGCAAACGCGTTTTAAGGTTCTCGTACGAAAACTCCGTCGATTCGAAAATCTCGTCGTCGGGCATAAAAGTTACCTTTGTCCCGGTTGCCTGCGTTTCGCCGACTACCTGTAAGCGGGCTTGCGGAACGCCGCGGTTATAGCGTTGACGGAAGCGTTTGCCCTTTTGGCAAACTTCCACTTCCAACCATTCGGAAAGCGCGTTGACGACCGAGATACCCACGCCGTGAAGCCCGCCGGAAATTTTGTATCCGCCGCCGCCGAATTTGCCGCCCGCGTGGAGCTTTGTCAAAACGACTTCGACCGCGGAAACGCCTTCCGCATGGTGAATGTCGGTCGGTATACCTCTGCCGTTGTCCTCGACGGTGCAAGACCCGTCTTTGTTGATGATAACCTTAATAAGGTCGCAGTACCCGGCAAGAGCTTCGTCGATGGAGTTATCGACAACTTCCTGCACGAGATGATGAAGCCCCCTTGAATCGGTCGAACCGATATACATGCCCGGACGCTTACGGACGGGGTCAAGCCCCTCAAGGACCTGAATTTGAGCTTCGCCGTAAGTTCCTTCTACTTTGTTTTCCGCCATTTTTGGTTTCAACTCCCTAAAATTTTTCTTTGTATCGATTATACAACAAAATTAAAGGAAAGTAAAGCGTTTTCGGGCATTCTTTTATTTTAATTTTTGTCGGGTGCGCACACGGGCGTACGCGTATGTACGTATGCGTATGTATACGCATGCGCATGCACGCGAAATCGCAATTTTTTCCGCAAAAAAAAGCCCTCGCGCATTCGAGAGCTTTACTATAAGCCGTAAGTCAATTTAGCAAAGGAGCGATAAACTCGTCAAAAACTTTTTTGTCACTTGCGGCAAGCCCTTTTAAGGGGCAATTTTCGCTTAAAGTTTTATAAGACGAAGCAACGAGCGTCGCCCATTCTTTTTCGCCTTTAAAAAGCCTGTACGCCGCATGCGCGCGGCAAGAAGCCAAGTTCTCGTCGAAGAAAGGCTCTACTTCCTGTAAAAGGGCTTCGACCTTTTCCTCGTCCTTTTCTACGCATGCTATAAAAAATCTTTCCGTAAGTAGGGCTATAACTTCGTTATCCGACAATTCCGTGTTTTTGACAAGCTTGTCCGCAATGAGTCTTGCGGTCGGCAAATCGCCTTTTGAAAGCATATAAAGACAATCGTAATAAGTGGTCGGGCGTTTGCCGTAAGTCTTTTCGACGGTTAAAGGAAAGGCTTTTTCAAGCGGTTCTCCGTCGAAAAGGCGGCTTTCCGTTTCGAAAGCGACAAGGGTTTTGACGTACGACGGCTTGTCCGCTTTAAACAAAAGCGCACCGTCGTTAGCCTCGGTAAACGGCAAAAAGTTGATAAGCAACATATAAAACGCCGAAAACGAAGCGGCAACAAGCAATGCGAGCATACAGCCGTTTTTGACGACAACGGCAAGAACGGCGAATAAAACAATCGTCAGTACGCTGCCGACAAGCCCGCCGACAAGCGCGGTTGTAAGCGATTTTTCGGCATTTATAGGGTTTTTAACGTAAAAAACGGTCCAGCCGGCGTGCAAGGACGAGCGTTCAGTCGATATTTTCGGTTTGTTTTTGCTTATTTTGAAGCCCCAAAAGCTTATTGCCGCAACCTGCGAGCCGGAAAAAGAAGCAAAAAGCGCGTGGAACAGCTCGTGTAACGCATTGTGCAGAAAATACCCGATGAACGCGCCGACGAAAACAAGAAAAATTCTTAGCAAAACCGCCCACGCGCCGCTTGCGGGATATATGAAAAACCCCGAAATTTCGGTCGCTACGCCCAAAACAATGCACACGGCGGCAATCAGCCGAGTATAAGCGTAATCGTTTTCCAATTTTTCCATTCTTTCTTTTGTCATAAAGCACCTGTTTTTAAAAGACAATAGCCTTCGAGATTATCGGCTTCGCTCGCGTAAAACTCAGCGAGATTAAGGTATCTGAGAACAGCCGATAAAAGCGCGCCGCCGCACACGATAACCCGCGCGCGTTTTTTGTCTTCAAAAAGCTTACCGCGCTCTTCTATCGTCTTTGTCGAAAGCAACAAAACAAAAGGGTCGAGAAAAGATTTTTCTACCTTAAGTCCTTGTATAACTTCGGGAACGTAAGTTTTTTGCCCCGAAAAGGCGTGCGCTATCGAAGTCGCCGTGCCGCCGACGGCTACGAGTTTTTTTATTTCGGGGACTTGCCCGTAGGTTTTGACAAGCTCGCTTGTCAGCCCCATAATCTTGTCATAATCCTCGCCGCACTCGTCGTACAAAGTCACCGCGCCGAACGGAAGCGAATGCGAATAAATTATTTTTCCGTCCTTTTTTACGGCAAGTTCGCTCGAAGCCCCGCCTATATCTATAACGGCTCCGTCGCCGCCCGAAAGCGCGCCGAGCAAACCTGTTTCGGCTTCCGCTTCGCCGGAAAGAATATCTATTTTTATTCCCGTTTCGCGCTCTAAAAAGTCGGCGTAAGCTTTGCCGTTTTTCGAATTGCGAACGGCAGCCGTCGCAAACGCGAGAATACTTTCGCGCTTAGCTCCGAGTTCTTCCGCCTTTTGGGCGAAAGTTTTTACGGCATCGGTCGTTCTTTTTTTAGAATTTTCGTCCAGAAGCCCGTCCTCAGACATGTTTTTGCCGAGTTGCGAAGTTATTTTTCCGTTGTATATTATTTTTCCGTCCGAAAAACAACGCAATCGGACGGAATTAGACCCTATATCGAGTACCGCTTTCATTTTTTACTCCGTAGAATTTTTATAGTTGAAAGGTGAAAGGTATGACAACCTACAAATTTTATCTTGTCAGTTTTTTAGGCTTCAGAGTGGTGCATAGACGGGCAACAGGTGAGAACGACGCGCAGGCGCGTACTCTATGTACGTAACTAAAGCGGCGTTTAAGCACGCAATGCCGACTTGTCAGTCTGCTATTCTTGTCAGCCGTTTTTAAGGTGGAGAGTGCGTAGGATTGCCGCAACAGGGCTGCGAGTGTCGACGGGCGCGTACTCAAACGTACGTAACCGAAACCGAGAAGCCACGTAGCGGCAAGGCAAGTTGAAAAGTGAGAAGTTTAAAAATCTGTAAGTTTTCCACCCTTGTCAGCCGTTTTAGGGCTTAGAGTGGTGTAGTTTGAAAATCTGTATGTTTTTTCTTGTCAGCTTTTTAGGCTTCAGAGTGTGCAGTTTGAAAATCTGCAAGTTTTTTACCCTTGTCAGCCGTTTTTAAGGTGGAGAGTGCGTAGGATTGCCGCAACAGGGCTGCGAGTGTCGACGGGCGCATACTAAGACGTATGTAACCGAGACCGAGAAGCCACGTAGCGGCAAGGCTGCGTGCTATACGCCTTAAAAACTATTTGTCGTCGGGATAGCGCCACCCAAGCTCCCTCGCCTTTTCCTCTATCTTCCAGCTTGACTGCCACTTGTCGATATCGTCTTCGAGAGATTCGTTTTCTTCACGCAAGGCGGCGATTTCGGCTTTTATGGAATCGAGTTCGCGCTCCTTGTTTTTTATGACGAGCATTTGATAGACCATTATAAAGAGCAGAAGCGCAAGAAGAAGCACCGCGGTGGAAACGCTTGCGGCAAGTATTTTTTTCAGCTTTTGTTCGTCCATTATTGCTCCTTTGTCGTATTTTCGCAAACGCGCGTTTAAAGCGCGATGCAATCCCCAAAATAAATTTCTTGAATATATTATACACTTTAAGCGATATAATTGCAAGCACTTTACCGAAAATTTTGCGTTCAACGAACGTTCCGAGCGCAAAAGAAGCGACTAAAAAGCCCCTTACCCGCTCAAAAGTAAGGTTTACGACGAGAAAATAATATGAAAACGCCGAAAAAACAAGAAAAAACAGTGCGCGGAAAATATCCTTGACGCGAGCGGAAAAAGGCGCGAAAAATACGAGCAGAACGTCCGCACCGAGCATAGCCGCCGCGCCCGCGCCGAAAAACTTTAACGCCAAAAAAATTTGCGAATGAGCTTCGAACATTACTTTATTAGTTTTTTGAAAATGTTTTCGCCGGAAGAATATCTGACAAAAACGACTTTGCCCTCTGCGCCGAGCGTGCCGCCTTGCTTGTTGAAAAGAGAGATTTTCAGTTTTTCACCCGAAACAGTCAACTTTCTGCCGTCTTTTAATTCCAGGCGGATTTCCTTTTCGGAAAAGCCTTTTACGTCTAAGACTTCGCTTGCGGAAAACGTTTCGCCGTCGATACACAGTTTATGCATGGAGATACCTCTCTTTTATCATATTCGGCGATTCTATAAAATATGAAAAAAGAGCGATAATCGACTTATCGCCCGACTTTTTTGTAGTTGCCGCCGTTTATCCGTTTTCTTTTCGACTTTTTAAAGTCGGCTTTTTGAAGTACTCAACGGCTTTGCTTTCTTTTCTTTCGCCTTTCAGTTTTTTAATTTCCGCGCGCAAAACCTCGGCTTCGATAACGCCTAAGTCACGGTATTTTTCCTTGATTCTTTCTATAAGAGAATCTATCGCTTCGCAGAGTCTTTCGTACGGCGAAGCTTCGTTTTTTCTGCTTTTTTTACTTGAATTCACGCTTCTGTACTTATTCTGTAATCTCAAAGCGAGCTTTTCGTCGCCGCGGGAAAGCTCGTAAATAACGCGCCGCACCGATTTCCCGTTTTTTACGCCGTCTTTTACGTTTTTAATAAGTTCCTGCTCCTCTTCTAAAGTAAATCGACATTTTTTTCGCGCATTGAGCGAAGAGATAAACGGATATTTTTGTTTAAGCTCATCGTCCGTTCGGGCTTTTTTGATAAGCGAATAGTAGTAATTGCGCACGCTGCCCGTCGCAAGCGAAAACTTTTCGCCCGTCTTTTTAAACACCGCCGTAAGGCTTGCGCCGTTTTTTTGAGCCTTAGCCGCTTCCGCTACGAGATATTCGGTAAGTTTGTCTTTTAATTGCGTCACTTTTTTTACCTCTTTATATTGTTTTACGAAAATATTATTGACCGAAAAACCGTAAAAAAAACATACGGCGAAAAAAACTATAATACAATTTATAAGAAGGGAATATTATAAAAAATGAAAGTATATTTTTATTCGCCCGTAAAAGCCGTACTCGAAGTAAACGGACAACGATTTTTTATAAGCAAAAACGTAAAAGCCGCAGAGTTTGATTCCGACGCGGTTTTTTCGATTTTCGCTTACGGTTTTAAGCCGTGCAGAGCTTCGTTTTTATATACGGAACTCAATAAAAATGTGGCGATAATCGAACTATACAAGGGCTTTTTGATTGTTCCCGTCTTAAAGAAAGATTTTAGCGACAAGGAAGTAAACTTTGAAAAAACAACTTCTCTTTACGGTTCTCAATATTCTTTCACGATAAAAAACACGGACAAAATGTACCTTACGGCAAGAGGATACAGAGCCGAAAAAACGCTTACGCTCGATATTTTGCCTAAGGAAATAATCGTCACGCCGCTCAAAAACCATATCGCGGTGGAGGTAAAAAACAAAATAACGCGGCTTATCGTCTTTTCCGCAAACGATTTGAGCGTTAAATTAAACGTTGCGGCGGGGAAAATTTTCTTATCCGACACAATCGTTACCGAGCGACTTTTTATCGGCGCGGACGAATACGTTTTGAGCGAGCAATACTCCTTGTCCCCTTTCAAAAAGATAAAAAACTATCTCGACAGAAAGAAAACAAAGACGGATAACGAACTTATTGAC
>CAKQSU010000042.1 GCA_934273135.1 uncultured Clostridia bacterium | reverse complement strand
ATTCGAGTCTGTGGCGTATTTCAACTTTGACGAGAACGAGGAGTACAAGCAGTTTTTTTCTACTACAAAGGACGTTTTTCGCATAATGCAGAACCTTGCGCTTGCGAGCGGGCAAAGGATAGACAAAAACACGCTTATTATTTTCGACGAGATACAGGAATGCGACGGCGCGCTCAACGCGCTCAAATACTTTTGCGAGAACGCGCGGGAGTATTGCGTTATATGCGCAGGCTCGCTTTTAGGGCTTACGCTTTCGAAAGGATTCCCCGTCGGGAAAGTTGATTTCCTCGACATGGGTCCGATGACTTTTTCGGAATTTTTGATAGCGAACGGCGACGAAAACTTATACGAATATCTATTGTCCGTTGACGAAATTTCGGCTGTGCCGGACGCGTTTTTCAACCCTTTATCGGAAAATTTGAAAACTTACTTTATAACGGGAGGTATGCCGGAACCCGTTTATATGTGGACAAAAGAGCGGAGCGTGGAGCTTGTGGACAGAGCTTTAAGCGGCATTATAGGCTCGTACGAAAAGGACTTCGGCAAGCACCTTTCGTTTGACGAAAACGTCGCAAAGTACGACGTGCAAAAAATAACGCTCATATGGAATTCCTTGCCGGCGCAGCTTTCGAACGAGAAAAAGAAGTTCACTTACTCAAAGGTGAGAGAGGGCGCGAGGGCGAGGGAGTATGAAAACAATCTGCAATGGCTCGTCAACGCCGACATCGTGAAAAAGGTGATAAAAATTTCAAAGCCCGCGTTGCCGATTTCGGCGTACGAGGAAGGGGAGTTTTTCAAGATTTATCACTTGGACGTGGGGCTTTTGCGGAGTCAGTCTAAGCTTAGTTACAAAGCTTTTACCGAGGGCGACAGGCTGTTTACGGAGTTCAAGGGGGCGTTGACGGAAAACTTTGTCGAGCAAAGCCTTGTTCGGCTGTATTCTTCCGCGCCGCACTATTGGGCGAACGACAAGTACGAAGTCGATTTCATAATTCAGTCGGACAACGACGTTCTGCCCGTAGAAGTCAAGTCGGGCAAGAGCGTTTCTTCGCCGAGCGTAGGTGAGTATGCGAAAATGTACGACGGGGCAACGCCGCTTATCGTAAGGTATTCGCTTAAAAACCTTTCGCTTGACGGGCGCGTGCTTAATATACCGCTGTTTATGATTGACCAAACAAAAAAGCTTGTCGAGCTTGCTAAAAAGCAATTGTCGCTTTGATTAAAAAAAATAAAAAGAGGGTAGTTTTATGCAGAATAACGGATATATAAGAGAGGGGGCTTCGGTGTTTTACGGAACAAAGGAGTTTGCCGCTATGATGAATTTGTACGATTCGGCGGCAAGGCTGTTGAAGCTCAAGTTCGAGGTTTTGAACGACGAGTTTAACCTTTTGTACGCGCGCAATCCCATTCACCATATAGAAAGCAGATTGAAGTCGGCGGACAGTATTATCGCAAAGCTCATTAAAAAGAATTTGCCGCTCAACATAGAGTCTGCAATGAAAAACGTGAACGACATAGCGGGGGTCAGGGTCGTGTGCAACTATATCGACGACGTGTACAGCGTTGCGGAAATGTTCGCGCGCCAGCCCGATTTGACCGTCGTCAAACGCCAGGACTATATCGCAAACCCTAATTACAACGGGTACCGTTCGCTTCACCTTGACGTAAAGGTTCCGGTTTGCCGTTCTACGAACACGGAATACGTCGTTGCGGAAGTGCAGATTCGCACAATCGCAATGGATTTTTGGGCGAGCCTCGAACACGATATCCGTTACAAAGCCGACAAAAGCCGTCTGCCCGCCGGTATAAACGAAGAAATGCTTGCGTGTTCCTATAAAATTGCCGAAATCGACGTGCAAATGCAGGATATGTACAAGCGCATTATGGCTGCCCAGACGGACAAAGGAAATTGAAATGATACAAGACCTTGAAACCTTTCATAAATTTTTGGGCGAAACGATGATGTTTTGTCAGTTCATAGAACACGACGTAAAGTGGATTTACGCCGGTATGCTCGGCGGCGATTATCGCAAAAATTACGAAGAAGTGATAAAAAGCAGACTTACGCTCGGCGAAGTGGTTATGAGCTTAAAGGAGCTTGACCGCGGCAACGGCAAAAAGAAGCCTTACTTTTACGCGGAAGATTACGCGCTTTTGTCGGAGCTTACGCGCATCAGAAACTATTGGGCGCACGAGGGGTATCTCGGGTTTTCGTATAAGAGCGGCGAAACGTGGGCTTTGGCTTTTACGGAAGCCGCCGCGGCTCTCGAAAAAGACCATGATAAGCTTGACAGAACTTCTCGTATAATAGAAGAAGTGCGGCTTGACGTTTTAAAGAAGTTCGGGCATATTTAGTTGCTTGCTTAATGCAAGAAGTCGGGCTATAAGCCGATTATCACGAAAATTTCATAAAAAAAACACCCCGCTTTCCTTTTTTCGGAAAGCGGGGATTTTGCGTTTTTGTAATTGTTAGGCGAAAGCCTTATAAGGAGCGGATAGATTCCACCGGCGAACGCTTGGCGGCAAAGTATACCGGGATAAACGTTGCCAAAAGCGAAACGACAAGGGATATTCCGAGAATGAACGCGACTTCCACAAAGCCGTAGTTCAAAACGGTTATGTGCAAGGAGGACCCCACAAAGAAGCCGTTCAAAAAATAGCAAGCAATCCCCGCGCATATCGCCGAAATAGCGAAGCAAATGGCGGCGATAATGGAAGATTCCGAAAAGAAAATTTTGAACACGTCCGCGCCTCTTCCGCCGACCGCGCGCAAAATACCGATATCTCTCGTTTTTGCGGAAATGGAAGCGGAAATGAAGTTGAAGAGCATAAGCGCGGAAAGCGCGGCAAGCACGCCGCCCGCAATCGCAAACACAAGCTTAAAGCTTTCGAGCGAGTAGGAAATCCATTCAACGCTTTTATAAGTACTGCTCGTCATAGTGTACGAATAATTGCTGCGCTTATCGAGCATGAAGTGTACTTGTTCTATATCGTTTGTCGTTCTCGTGATAAGGTATGAATATTTAGCATCGGCGGGCGCGATATAGTCGGTTACTTCTTCAAATTCGTAGTAGCGAGAGAACTCTTCCGAGTTTGATACTTTGTATTTTTTGACAAGTTCGGGACTTATAATAAAGCAATACTCTTCAGGGGAAGAATAAGAAACAAAACCTTTAACAGTGAGTGTAACTTCATCGCCGCGAATGTTTTTTAATTTTTTTTGTTTGAAGTCGTCAAGGATTTGCCCTGTCATGTTTGTGTAATCTTGTTCTAAATGATTAAGGATAATATCTATATCTTGTTGTGATAAAGGTTTAGCAGTATCAAGCTCGTTTTCGGAAAACAAACTATTAAAGGAACTGTAGAGAGAGGAACCTTTTACTTCAAACATTAGGTTTGCTAACGCTTTTCTAAAATCACTGTTCATTTCGTAATAAGAAAAATAATGACCTGTATTTTGAGAAGTAAGCCCGTTGCATGGATCTATGCAAGGATTATTGTTCTCATCGAAAAATGTTGAATAATATTGTCTTGCAAATACTATTTCATTTGTTTTCTTGTTCTTTAAGTAAGCGTTTGTAAAAATGAATCCGTCTTTCTTTTCTATCGAATATTCTCTTGTTTCAGGGTTGATATAAAAGCCTTTGTATTCGGTCACTTCTCCGTATTGAGGATTTGTAAGGCTTGCATTACCGTATTCATCCACATAGAAGCCCTCGTATCTGTTCTTCGCGTCCGCAATATAATTATCATTGCCATAGTAAAAATTGCCGTTGTTATCTTCGTATATGCAAGCATAGACCCGTATATAATCAGTTGAATTAAGCGAGATAAATTTTCCGTCCATATCAACATAATAGCCGTCAATATATCTATATTCGGAAGCGTCTGTAGACGGCTTTTGAGTGTAGTATTTGCCGTTTTTGTCAATATAACCTTTACCGTTTTCAATAAAGGCATACCCGTCTTTTTCTGTAAACGAGATCTCGCCGTTAAAGTTTGCGTAAAAACCATCAGTTTTTTTATAGGTTGATTGTTTATAGACAATCTCTGCGTTTTTATCTCGGTACATCCAGAAATACACTGACGGATATTGAGCAAGTTCGAATGCTCGCGAGAGGAATGATACGGGAATATAAATCTCGTTTTCATTGAGCTTTAGATTGTTCGTGTCGATTGTTCCCGAAAAAGGAAAAAACTTTATATATTTTTTGTAAGGTTTCGCAGTTTCGGGTGTTAGATACGGAAAAGAAGAATGCTCGGTTACTGACGTTGTTTCATCACCTATAGTTGAACCATAGAAGTTACGTGCATGTATTGTTTTGGATTCGTTGTAATCACTCGTATATGATGAATATTTTGTACTAAAACTTGGAGAAACAAAAGCGAGTAAGTTATAGCTTTGTTTGAGAAAATTTTTAAAATCGTCTTTTAATTCTTTTAGCTGTATGGAATTGAGCTCGATTTTTTCTTTTTTCAGTTCATCATAGTCTTTGAGCTCGCCTACATTATAAATCCCGCTTATTTTGAATTGCTTGTAACGTGTTTCTGAGTGGTATCTATCTGATAGTTTTAATTTAAGCGTTTTTCCGATTAAATAATTAGCATTTTGGATTCTTATTGTTTCGTTTCCTTGTACATAGCCTGTTTCTCTGAAAATATCAAAGATATACTCGGAAACAGCTATTTCGTTGTCTTGCGTCGGATAAGAACCGGCAAGGCAGGTGAATCCGTTTGCGAATAAGTATTCTTCTCCGCAGTCGGTGAAGCCTTCAAAGGTTCCTTCAAACATATTATAATAAGGTTTTATGCTTGTTTCATTCGCAAGATTTGCTGAAAAATCATTAGTGATTTCCATAATGCCGGCAAAATCAAGTCCTTTACCGCTTTCGTTGAGTTTTTTTAGTTCTTCTTCGCCGAAAAGCGTTTGTCTTGTTCGTTGATATTCATCGCTGTATATAATATTTCCGTTTTCATCTTCTGTGAATGATTTGTCGATGTAATCATATCTTTTTTCGAGCCGAGCGGTTTTCACGTTTTCTTCCTGCAAGGCGACGGCTATGGAGTAGATAGGGTCGTAAAGCATCATGGCGGAGAGAACGCCGAAGAGGGTGAACGAGATAACAGAAAGAAGTATCGTGAAGGCAAGCCTTACGGGCTTTGTCTTTAAGCCGCTTGCGCCGATTTTTATCGCGTGAGAGGCGGGGAGCTTGGACTTTATGAATTTTGTGTTTTTGCCGTCGTAGATTGCGGGTTTTGTCTTTTCGGGGTCGGTTTTTTCAAAATGCCCGCCGGACTTCTCGTCTTTTATGTCGCAGACTTTTTTTACCTCGGCAAGCTTATTCTCGTCGGACAAAATAATCATTTCACCGCCGCCCTTTTGCTTTATCGCCTTGATTATTTCCGAAACGTCCTCGTCGGAAAGCTTGGAGCAGTCTTTTATGCGGACGGTGCTGTCGCCGAGAATATTGACGTTTGCGCCCTTAAATTCGCTTTGGTCGTATTCTTTTGTTATGTCGGACAAAATTTTGCCGTCTTTGAGTTCTATTATTCTGTCGGCGTACTCTTCCGCAAATTCTCTGTCGTGCGAAACGACGATTACGAGTTTGTCCTCGGAAAGCTTTTTGAGCGTTTCAAAAACTTGCTCGCCCGTTTCGGAGTCGAGCGCGCCGGTCGGCTCGTCCGCCATTATGATTTCGGGGTTTTTGATAAGCGCGCGGGCGATTGCCACCCTTTGTCTTTGCCCGCCCGAAAGGGTGTTGGGCTTGCGCTTGTTGAAGCCTTTCAAGTCTACGAGTTCGAGCAGCTTGTCGACTTCCGCCATGTCGCTCTTTTTGCCTTGAAGTTGGAGCGCGAGGGCGATGTTCTGTTCGATGTTGAATTCTTCGAGGAGGTTGTATTCCTGAAAGATAAAGCCTATAAAAGTGTTGCGGAAGGAATCAAAGTCGGAGGGCGTAAAGTCGCGGCTCGATTTGCCTTTGACGATTATCTCTCCGCTCGTAGGCACGTCAAGCCCGCCGGCAACGTTTAATAGCGTTGACTTACCCGAGCCGCTCTTACCGAGCAGAAAGACCATCCCTTTTTCCGGGAAGTCTATGCTTACGCCGTCGAGTGCGCGCGTTTCCGCTCCGCCCTTTGCTTTGTAGACCTTTACAAGGTTTTTTACAGATAGCATGTTGAGTTTTGTTTCTCCTTGTCTTTTTCTTCTTTTTGTCGCGATTTGTCCGGTATTCGAAAAAACTGTCCAAAAGCTAACGGAAACATTTTACCATAAACCGCGCTTTAAGTCAACGCGAAAAAGCCGAATTTGTATTTTAACACGTTGCATATAGGTTACAAAGCGGTTGCAACCATGTTACATTCTTGTAAATTTACGCGCAAGAGGGGCGGCGAAAAATAAATTGAAAAAATTTTATTCAACGCTTGACAAAATTTATTCTACAAAGTATAATAGGGGCATAATAAAATATTCCTTTCGTGGGGAGTAGTCGACGAGTTTTTCTCGTAATTAAGTCGCTAACACGGGCGAAGGTGTTTGCCCCGGTTTAATTTGAAATGACAAGACCATGCCGAGTTTTTTTTCGGCGTGGTTTTTTGCTTTTTTTGCGGCTTTTTTAAGAAGAAACGTGCTTTTACGAAAGGAAAGGAGATAAAAAATGGAGTTTCTTATAGAAACGATTACGGCTGTTACGTGGCAACAGGTCGTAATGTGGTGTATCGGGCTTGTGCTTATTTATCTTGCGATAAAAAAGGACATGGAACCCGCGCTGTTGCTGCCGATAGGCTTTGGCGCGATACTCGTCAACATTCCGTTTTCTAACGTTTTAAGCGCGGACGGAAGCGAAGGCATTATACAGTGGCTTTTCGAAGTGGGGATAGAAGCTTCAGAAGCGTTGCCGATATTACTTTTTATCGGCATAGGCGCGATGATTGACTTCGAGCCGCTTATCGTCAATCCTAAGATGATGCTTATGGGTGCGTTTGCGCAGCTCGGAATTTTCGTAACGATGATTCTTGCCGTGCTTTTAGGCTTTGGCATAACGGACGCGGCTTCGGTCGGCATAATCGGCGCGGCGGACGGTCCTACATCGATTCTCGTCGCGATGAAGCTGAAAAGCAATTACGTCGGCGCGATAATGGTCGTGGCGTATTCGTATATGGCGTTGGTGCCGATAATTCAGCCCGCAGTCATCAAGGCGATTACGACTAAAAAGGAACGCCAAATCCGTATGACGTACACGACGAGGCACGTTAGCAAGCTCGTTAAAATTTTGTTCCCGATCGTCATAACGATGGTGGCGGGGCTTATCGCACCAAAAAGCCTTGCGCTCGTAGGGTTTTTGATGTTCGGAAATCTCTTGAAAGAATGCGGAGTTTTGAATAGCCTTGCGGACACGGCAAAGAACACGCTTTGCAACCTTATTACGCTTCTACTCGGCATAACGATTGCTTTCCAGATGCAAGCCGAAAACTTTTTGAAGCTCGAAACGCTCATGATAATGGGTTTGGGACTTTTCGCTTTCGTGTTCGACACGGTGGGCGGCGTTATGTGCGCTAAGGTAATGAACTTGTTCTCTAAGGAAAAAATCAACCCGATGATAGGCGCGGCGGGCATTTCGGCTTTCCCGATGGCGGCGCGCGTGGTGCATAAAATGGGGCTTAAAGAGGACAAAACAAACTATCTTTTAATGCCCGCGGTCGGCGTGAACGTTTCCGGGCAGATTGCTTCCGCTATAGTCGGCGGACTTATATTAGGTCTTATTTGAGACCTGCAAATAAAAGTCAAGAGAAAAAAGGAAGAAAATCAAAAAATTTTTTAAGGCTAAAAAACAGCAAGCGAAA
>CAKQSU010000041.1 GCA_934273135.1 uncultured Clostridia bacterium | reverse complement strand
GATTTCCTTTTGCTCATTTGTAAGATATTCATAAAACGGCAAACCCTGTATCGCCTTTGCTGTTTCAAACATTTTTTCTCCTTTTGATATTGTTGATTTCACCTGTTTTCTTTCCGGCTGTCTTGACGTTTCAGTATCTCTATACTGATATTGTTAAATATATTATAGCATAAAAATCCTTATTTTTCAAGTTTTAACGCGCTACGCTATGTGAAATATACAAAAATCATCTCTTTATACTGTTTTGAAACATTTTGCCGCCACTTTTTCGGGTAATTTATCACTCATTTTCTATTTAATTTTGACTTGTCCGTTTCAGCGAATCCGCTTTTTGTTTTTGTTCTCCCTATGGAACATAAACCTTACTTTTTGTTTTCATCGTTTTTTCCCTCCGGTAATGTTATTGTTTTGCTTTCTATTGATTGACTGCCAATCGATTCGGGGTTATATCCGAGATAAAAAACCTCGTCAGTAAGCAAGTCGTAAGAGAAAAGGCAAGTAGGGATATGTCCTTCCCCGATATCACACCAAGCCTTTTGATAATGAAATGTGATGACAAAAATATAATCTTCGTAAATTGTGATAGCGTTCACGCCGTTTACGATTTCTCCACCGGTTCTCGGACTCCCCGAAGGTGAATATTTTTCATTTATATAATGACACCACATATAAGATATCTTAACAAAGGCTTTGCTTCTTTCTTTTAAGAAGTCTTTGTTTATACAAATTGTTTTCTTATCTTCATCGGCGCCAATCGTCAGATAAAAATCTTCGGTTTTTTGCTCTACGTCGACAGTTTTACCGTAAACGGTGTACGTTCCGTTAGCTCTTTTTAAAGGTATCGATGTATCTGTCGTCTTGCGTCCGATAGAAAACCCTTCTTTATCCACGGGGACTGTTTCCATGTACTCCTTGACAAACGCATAAGCTTTTTCTCTTTTTCTGTTTACAAAGCTTCCGACGCACCCGCTTAGCGATATCGTAAAAAAGACAACCAAGGCAAGTAGCAACGAAATAAAAGTCTTGTTAATTTTTCTTTCCATTTTAAATCTCCGTTGTTTTTGATTATAATTAAAAATCCGTACGCAAAAAATGCGCGGTTGAGTTTTTTGCATACAGATTACCTCATATAATAATATCCATTTCCCCACCTCATTTACTCTTCTCTTTCGGTTTTAGCTTTTTAAAGTGCTAAGTTATCGCCGAGCGCGATTGCGCCGCGTTTCACAATATGTAAACGTATAACATACCGGTTTACGTTATATCGGGTTCTTCGCGACCGGTGAGAAAGCCCTTTATGTTAAGGTTTTCAAAGCCTTGCTGACGGAGAGCTTCGTACAAAACTATCGCGACGGAGTTTGAAAGATTGAGCGAACGCAAATCGCCCCACATGGGGATGCGCAGGGTAGAATCGTAATATTTTTCCAAAAGTTTTTCGTTTAGCCCGCGCGTTTCCTTGCCGAAAACGAGAAAATCGCCGTCCTTAAACTTTACGTCCGAGTAGACCTTCGCGCCCTTTGTAGAAAGAAAATAAAAATTATCGCCCGTGTAATACTTTTCGATTAGTTCGCCTATTCCGTCGTAATAGCGGATATCGAGATATTGCCAATAATCAAGCCCCGCGCGTTTTAAAGCCTTGTCCGACACGTCGAACCCGAGCGGTTTTACGAGGTGCAGAGTAGACCCCGTTGCGGCGCATGTGCGCGAGATGTTACCCGTATTTTGCGGAATTTCCGGTTCCACGAGAACTATATTGAATTTCATTGTTACTCCTTGTCCGCCGTAGCGCGTTTTTAAGCGCGCCGCGGTTTATCTTTTTATCTTTGTAAAACTTAACGCAAAGTTTTTTGACACGGGGATTTTTATCTTGCCGAAAACGTCCTTGCCGGAAGCTATTATCTCCCCGCCGCTTCTTGCCGCATATAATCCTTTCTTGGTCAAAACTGCAACGCCCGCGCGGTAAATATACGCCGCGGCGGAAACGAAAGTTGAAGCGTTAAACTCCGAAAAGTCCGCCGATAAGTCGATTATCACGTCGTTTTGCTTTGACAGAACCGACAAACAATCGGGGTCGGCAACGTCCTTTTCAACGCATAGCCCCACGCGCAAATCGCCGTCGACCGTAACGCTTTTGTACCCGTACCCGGGCGAAAATTCTTTATCGAACGTGCGATTCTGGTCGGCAACAAATAAGAGCTTTCCGCCGCCGAAAGCCACAACCGAACGCCTTTTTACACCAAAGTCCTCGGTATCGGTTAAAAAGAAAGTAAAGCGCGCAAAGGTAGACAACGCCGAATAACGCCGCAAACAAGCTCCGTTTTTCAGTTCTTCTTTCACGTTAAATACTCCGCCGTTTTTTTCGATAACGGCAAGCACGTCGCAGTCGGAAAACGCCCGCAAGTTCAAACGGGCAAAATCGTCCGCGACAATGTAACCCAATAAAATATCGTTCCGCATAGCTATATATAATATGCGGGGAAAGTTTGTTTTGTCAAAAACTATTTTATTTCGGCTTGCTCGAAAACGTCGATAAGCTCCTCGCAGGTTTTAGCGGCGAACGCGCGCACCTTTAAGATTTTAGCGTTGCGAGCGTTTTTAAGGTACAGCGCCGCTTGTTTTCTGAAATATTTTGCCGCAACCTCGTCGGGCATAAACTCTTTAAGAAGCGAAATATGCGTTTTAATGAGCTGTTTTTTATCGGGCAGAACTCCGCCCGTAAGTTCGGAAATAAGCCACGGTTTTTCAAGCGCGCCACGCGCAAGCATAGTGCCGTCCGCTCCGCTTTTTTCCATTGCGTTTTCGGCGTCCTCTTTCGTGAATATTCCACCGTTGAAAATAACAGGGATTCTTATGATTTTTTTAAGATTTTTTACCGCGGCAAAGTCGGGCGTTCCGCTGTAAAAATCTTCGCGATACCTTGCATGAACAGTAATCATTTGCGCGCCCGCGCCCTCTACGCGTTTTGCAAGCTCGTCTATAACGCTTTCGCCCCTTTTTACGCCGAGCCGAGTTTTAACGGTGATTATTTTGCCGCTTTTTGCGCACTCTTCGACTATTTTTTCGGCAAGCGGAAGGTTGTTTAAAAGCGCGCTGCCCTCTCCGTTGTTGTAAACCTTAGGCACGGGACAGCCCATATTCACGTCGATTATATCAAAACCTTCAAGATATTTGCTTTCGCACGCTTCGCGCATGAAAAACGGGTCGCAACCGAAAATCTGCGCGCATTTTATACTTTCGACGTCGCTCGTTTTCGTGAGCAGCAAAGTTTGCGCGGGCGAAAAATGCAAGCCCTTTGCGCTTATCATTTCGGTAAAGCAAAGCCCCGCCCCGAGGGACGAACAAATATAGCGGAACGCGTAATCGCTGAACCCCGCAAGCGGCGCGACAAAAACGTTGTTTTTAGTCGTTAATCGACCTATATCAAGACTTTTTAATTTCATAATAAGCCTTTTTAACGGTTTCTTCGTCCGCATTTTTTATGTTTATTCCCTTTTCTTCAAGCTCTTTTTCAAGCAGAGAAAAGCGTTTTATGTACTTTTCCGTTTCGTCGGTTATGTCTTGTTCCGGGTCGCCGCCGCAAAGCTTAACTAAGGCAATCGCGTCAAAGAGTAGCTCCCCGCCCTTCGTTTTGTCGCTTAAAACCTCTTCGGCGAGCGCAAGCACCCTTGACTTTACTTCTTCCTTGTCAAGTTTTAGTCCGCTTTCCGTTCCGCGCTTTATCGTTTTCGAAGCGCGCATCGCGGCGGGCAAGGTCATGGGCACGTCGCCGACGTATTCGGAAGCTTTCTTCATTCCCTTTTCCGTTTGTTTGTTTTTAGCCCACACTTCGAGCGCGGCTTCGGGGTCGGCAGCCTTATCCTTGCCGAAAATGTGCGTATGGCGGCTGACGAGCTTATGGCAAATTCCGCTCAGAACGTCCGTTTTATCGTAAATTCCGCGTTCTTCTTCGAACTGAATATAGAAAGCGGCTTGCAAAAGTAAATCACCCGTTTCTTCGATAATTTTATCGTCGTCGTCCTTATTGACCGCGTCGACTAACTCGTAACACTCTTCGATTAAGTTTTTGCGCACGCTTTCCATACTCTGTGCCTTGTCCCACGGGCAACCGTTTTCACCGCGCAAAACCTTCACGATTTCAAGTAAGTCCTTGAAAGAAAACCTTTCTTTGCATATAAGCTCGGCAGAAAAGGCTACGAGAACGGTCGAATAATTAAAGAGCGTTTCGTCTCTGTCAAGCTCGTATACGGGCATAAAAAACTTGCGATTATCGACATATAGCCCCACTTTTCTCTCTTCGCCGTAAAATTTTGAAAGCTTTAACTTCCACTCGGAAGCAAGAAACGCGCTGTCCAAGTCGTATACAACGAGCGGGAAAGAAAGCTCCGAAAGCCTGTCTATATCGTATGCGGAAACGGCGGTATATCCGCTCCCCGAAAGCGAAAACGCCGCCGCGGCTTGCCCCGCTTTGGAAGTTCCTTCAAAAATTTCGACTTCTTTAACGCTTTTTATGAGTTCCGCGGCGCAAAGGTCCTCGGACACGGCTCCGTCCACGAGATAGCAAACTTCGCCCTTTTTCAAATATTCCTTAACCTCTTTCACGACGTTTTTTTTGAGAGTTTCGAAGTTTCTTGATTTTTCATAGAGAAAATCGAGGGAAATGTATTCAATCCCCTCGTCCTTTAAAACGGCTGCCGAGCGCGTTTTATCCGTTCTCAAAATAACAAAATCGGCGTTTTTAACTGCTTTGAGCGCGCCGAGAGAGATGTCTCCCGCATTCACGCCAAGCCCTATGATTTTCAACATGTTTCGTCCTTTTTGCGCAAAAAAATGCGCGTGTTATCTTTTAAAATACGGGACAGAATCCCTATCCCTAATAATATACACCAAATCGAGAAAAGCCGCAACAAAAAAACACGCCGTATCGGAAAATGCGCAACCGTAAACGCCTATGCGAGGGTTTTTAAGCGTCAAAAAAAGCACGATTATTTTAACGGGAAGCGCGATAATGAGATTTATTCCCGAGCGCGCCGCTTTGCTTATCGAAATAAAATACGCCGAAAAACACTGAATAAGGCTCAACAGAACGACGTTCGGCGCGGAAACGCGCAAAAGGTTTGTCAGCGTGAAAGACTCTTCCGCCGAAAGGGACGAAAAAAGAATTTTTACGATAAGCGGGGAGAAAATCACGAGCGCGAGAGCCGAAAAGGACGAGATAAAAAACGTAGCGTTGAAAATTTTCGACGAAAGAGCCGATTTGTCCTCGCCGCTTTTTTTGCTCAGTGCGGGAATGGAAGAAGCGGCGAGCGCGTAACACACGGCAACGGGCAAGGAAATTACGCTTTCCGCTCCGCCCGAATAAATCCCGAAAAGCGACGTCGCGTTGCTGCTTTCGAGCAAATTGACGGCAAAAAAGCTGTCCGCCGTTCTTATAAGCGGCACCGCGACGGCAGAAAGCGTAACCGCCGAAACGCCCGTTAAAAGCACGCGACAGGAAACAGAAAAGGACGGGGTTTCTGTTTTTCTTTCGTTTTCTTTTTTGTTTCTTGTCGAACGCTTTTTTAGCCTTACAAGCAAGTATATGAGCGCAACGGCTTCGCTAACGGTAACGCCGAGCGTTGCGAACATGGCTTTTTCCGCCGCTGTTTTGCCGAACAAAAACCCGAGCGCAAGCGAAGCCGCGGCTTTCACAGTTTGCTCCGTGACTTGCGAAACAGCTGTCGGAACCATATCGGCTTCGCCCTGAAAAAGCCCCCTTATAACGGAAATAAGCGATACTATTCCCACCGACGGCGAAAGCGCGCGGTAAGCCGAGGTTGCACGTACGTCGCCTTGCAACGAAGCGATTCGCTCCGCAAACGAAAACATTGTAAGCGACCCTATAAGTCCCAAAACGCCGAACAGCAAAAAGGCTTTTTTCCTTAAACCTTCCTTTTCCGCTCCGCAAGCCACAAGCTTTGAAATTCCGCTCGGCACCCCTGCGGACGAAAACGTCAAAAGCACGCAATAAAGCGGAAAAACAAGCTGATAAACCCCGAGTCCGTCGCTTTTTAATAGGGCGGCGAGCGGCACTCGATAGACCGCCCCTATAAGTTTCGCCACAATCCCCGCAAGCGACAAAACGGCGGCGTTTCTAAAAACCCCGTCGCCGCTTATTCTCAAAAAAAATCTCTTCATATTAACGTCGCCGTTCAATTCCTGCCACCTCGCCGCTTTCTCCTATTATTTTTTGCCCGAAAGTGAAAATTATGTATTTTATCAATAAAACGCTGTTTTGTCTGCGCTGCGGCGTTTTTCTGCACACAAAAACCCGCCGAGAAACGCCGACGGGCTTAATAAAAATATCAAAAACACACGAATAACGGGCTTATAGCCCTACTTTTCAAAAAATCGCACACAATCGGCTTATCACACGACGCCCGCTATAACGAACGCGATAACGACAATTCCGAGCGCGATACGATACCAACCGAACGGCTGAAAGTCGTTCTTTTTGATAAACGAAAGCAAGAACTTGATAACCGCGACCGACACGAGAAACGCAACGACCATTCCGATAGCGATAGCCAAAATTTCCGTTCCGCCGAAGAACCCGTACGCCACGACGTACTTTATAACTTTTATAAGGCTCATACCGATCATAACGGGTACCGCAAGGAAAAACGTAAACTCCGCGGCGGCTGTGCGCGACACGCCGATTATGAGCGCGCCGATTATCGTCGCCCCCGAGCGGGATGTACCGGGAATAATCGAAAGTACCTGAAAAAGCCCTATGTACAAAGCCGTGAGATAGGTTATTTCGCCCAAATCGTTAATTTTCGGCTCTCTTTTTTTGTTTAGTTTTTCTACGATTATAAACGCTACACCGTAAGCAATAAGCGTTGCGGCGACGACTATCGCGGAAGAAAGGTATTCTTCAACGAGGTTATCTAAAACAAGCGTTGCAATCGCGCCGGGAACGCACGCGACCACGACCTTGAACCACACGGAAAACACGTCTTTTCTTACGACCGGTTTTTCCTTGTCTTTGAACTGAAACGGAAACATTTTGTTCCAAAACAGGACCACGACCGCAAGAATCGCGCCGAGCTGGATAACGTATAAGAAAACGTTCCAGAACTCTTCCGGGCGCGCGCCGATATTGAGCTTCAAAAGGTTGTTCAATAAGAGCAAATGCCCCGTGCTTGAAACTGGCAGCCATTCCGTAACGCCCTCGACTATGCCGAGCGCGATAATCTTCAAAACGTCGATAAAACTCATTTTACTTTTCCTCTTTTCGTTTTTTTTGCGCTTTAACGCGATATAACTATTATACCCGAAACAGCCTCCAAAAACAACCTTTTACGGATAATAATAGAATATTTTTAGAGAACTATCCTCCGAAACAAAAAGACGAACGCAAGAAAAAAGACAAGCAAAGCAGTCCGCCCCGCCCGTCTTTTTGTCTTTTTGTTTTATCTTTGTTTCCCGCGCTTCCTCATAGTCGTAACGACGCTCACGGCAAGCGCAAGAATAATCGCTTTAAGTCGTTCGGCAAAAGTAAAAAAATCACACGCAAAACAGCGTGACGGCAAGGCGAAAACGGCACAAAAAACGAGCCTTTTAAAATCTCAATTCTACATTCCAAAAAGGCTCAAAGTACTTGTTTTTATTTCGTCTTTTTACAAAAAGCTACGCTATAAGTCGATTATCTGAGTTTTTGTGTGATGAACTGAGTCAATCAATTTTTATCTTTGATTTTTTGGATTTCGGAACTTATAATCGTATCTTTTTTGACGCAAAACTACCCGCGGCGGAAAAATTTCCGCCGCGGGTATAGTTTCCAAATGTGCTTAACCTTGTCGATAGGGATTGCATTCCTTATCACTAATTACCTAAAAGGCGGCTTTTTTCGCGCTTTTTTGTGACCGTTCGATTGGAGTACGTTTAGTACGCCTGCCTCACGCTCGCAAAAAATCATCAAAAAATACGCT
>CAKQSU010000040.1 GCA_934273135.1 uncultured Clostridia bacterium | reverse complement strand
GCTTCCAGGCGGCTTTTTCAATGTCTTTATCCATATTACTTAGAATACGGAAAATTTCGTCTTTTATTCGAATTGTTCCGCGCCGTAACCGAATTCTTTCAATCTCGACGGGTTGTTGCGCCAATCCTCTTTAACCTTGACGTAGGTTGTCAAAAACACCTTTGCGCCGAGGAATTTTTCCATGCTTTCGCGCGCAAAGGAGGAAACTTCCTTCAAAGCCGCGCCGCCTTTGCCGATAATGATTGCCTTGTGGTTTTGCTTTTCGCAAACGATATCGAGGTTCACGTCATACACGCCGTTAGGCTGTTTTTCGAACGTGTTTATTATTATCGCCACGCCGTGCGGAATTTCCTTGTCGTACTTTAAGAGTATTTTTTCCCGCATTATTTCGGCAATCATGAATCTTTCGGAGCGGTCGGAAACAACGTCGTCGCCATAGATAGGCTCGCCCTCCGGCAAAAGATAAACGATTTCGTCTAAAAGTTTGCCCACGTTTTTGCCGCGGCGCGCGGAAAGCGTTACTATTTTTTCGATGTTGCTTACGTCCTTTACGCTCTCGGCTAAAAGCGGGATTTTTTCTTTGGGCATAATGTCGGTTTTTGTAAACGCAAGAACGAGCGGAATGTCGCCGCTCGCATACTTTTTCAAATTTTCGACGTCCTCTTCCTTCACGCCGTCGTGTCCGTCGATTAAGAACAAGATTACGTCAACGTCCTTAGCCGCCGTAGAAGCGCATTTTTGCATGCGCTCGTTCAAAAGAGAAGAAGCCTTGTAAATGCCAGGCGTATCTTCAAAAACAATCTGGTACACGTCGCCGTTTTTTACTCCGAGTATTCTTTCGCGCGTGGTCTGTGGCTTTGGCGACACTATCGCCACCTTTTCGCCGACTAAAACGTTGATGAGCGTAGATTTGCCGGCGTTCGCTCTGCCGACTACCGCGACTATTCCGCTTTTCATTCGGTAACTCCTATTTCGTTCATTATGATTTCTTCTTTCTCGCGCATTTCTTTTTTATCCTCGTCCGTTAAGTGGTCGTACCCGAAAAGATGCAAAAGCGAATGAACGAGCAAATATTTGAACTCCCTTTCCTCGCTGTGTCCGTACTCTTTCGCCTGCTCTTTCGCCCTTTGGGGGCAAATTGCGACGGAACCCAAAAAAATCGCTTTTTCGTCCTCGTCATAGTCGAGCGGAAAATCCTTTTTATAGACGGTTTTTCCGCGTATTCCGTTGAGCATGGGGAAAGACAGAACGTCCGTAACAGAATCGACGGAACGCTCTTTTTTATTGAGTTCTTGCATTTCTTCTTTCGTCAAAAAAGTTAAATCGACGTAAAAGTTGCAACGCTGCTTCAATACCTTCATTGTAGCGGCGCAAAGCGGCACGATGTCGCCTAAGTATTCGTCGCCGCCGTATACCGTAAGTTTCGCCATAAATTATTCCTTTTTTTCGCTCTTTTCGCTCGACTCGCCCTCAAACGCGTTGACTTTGCGATTGTTGAGCTTGGGGTAATTGATTCTGTCGTGATAAACGCCCGACAAACCGTTTTCGATAGCTTCCCTTATAAGGTCGATTTCACGCATTGTGATTTCGCACTCGGAAAACTGTTCGAGCTTCATTCTGTCGGCAATAATGGACCCGACGATTTTTTCAACCTTATCGCGAGAACGGTCGTTCTGCGCTCTGACCGCCGCTTCGCAACCGTCGGCAAGCATTATTATCGCCGCGATTTTAGAGTGGGGCTTGGGTCCCGGGTAAGAAAAGTCTTCTATGTTAAGTTCGCCCTCGGTGTACTTTAAAGCTTTCGCGTAAAAATACTGAATAGGCAAAGTGCCGTGGTGTTCGCGCGCGACGTCCGCTAAAATAATCGGCAAATGATACTTTTTGATGAGGTCGTAGCCGTCCTTTGTGTGCGAGCGGATTATCTCGGTCGAAAGTTCGGGCGTCAAGTCGTCATGCGGGTTGTAGCCGTGCTGGTTCTCGGTGAAATAAATAGGCTGTTTAAGCTTGCCGATATCGTGATAATACGCGGCGGCGCGGGCTAAAAGCGGGTTTTCGCCTATCGCGGTCGCGCAAGTTTCGGCAAGAGAAGCAACGACCATAGAGTGGTTAAAAGTTCCCGGCGCGGTCTCTATCATTCGCTTGATAAGCTTTGATTTGTGATCGGTGATTTCCGCCAAGCGATAATTCGTGAGCATATTGAAAACCGCTTCGAACACGGGGAGAATAGCCATCATGAAAAGCACCGAAGTCATTCCGCCCATAAACCCGTGTAAAACTATCATGAAAAAGTCGTTAAGCGTCATTTCCGGCTTAAACTCGACAAGCAAGGCTAACGCGATGACGGGCAAGGATATGAAAAATCCTCTCACAAACACTCTTATGCGCGAGCCTACGCCGTCCACGAGATAGATCGCGAAAATGCTTGTACACGAGCAGATGACGAGCGAAACTGTTGCCTGAACGGCGGACGGGCTTTGGTTTGTGAAAATGTCGACGACAAAGACGAGCAGATTAAACAAAAACCCTACGAAAATCGCCGTGCGCTTGTTCACGAGGAGAAGAATAAGCAAAGAACAAAACGCCACGGGGCGGGCGTAAATGCCCACGTACTTGCCCATAACTATCGAAATGGCAAGGCTTAACTGCATTATTATGAATATGACCGCTATATTTTTGCCTTGAAGCAAAAAGTCTCTGAATTCGCAAAACAGATACAGATACAGCGACGCGCAAATGATAACGATGAACGCGCAAAGATAAACATAGTCCCTTATCGTCTTTTCCGTGGTAAAAAACTTAACGAATTCGCTTGCGCCGCCCGCGTTCAAAAATATAAGCCCGACCATAAGCCCGGCAAAAACGAGCGCGTAAATAAAAAATTGCAGAATCGTTAAAACGTAATCTTTTTTCTTCCACGGTATATCCTTTTTGTTTGGTAAATACATCCGTTGCTCCTTTACGGCTACGCGCTTACTTTTTTTAAAAGTCGCGCTATATGCCGATTATCGATTAGTTTTTTCTTCGTCTTTTGTGTAAGCTTTTATGATTTTCATAACGAGCGGGTGGCGCACCACGTCCTTATACGAAAGGTTCACGATGCCTATCCCCTCCACGTTTTTGAGTATGGAAACGGCGTGCTTTAAGCCGCTTTTCTTTTCGGCGGGCAAGTCGATTTGCGTAACGTCGCCCGTTATAATCATTCTGCTGCCCTCGCCCATACGGGTCAGGAACATCTTCATTTGCTCCTTTGTCGTGTTCTGCGCTTCGTCCAAAATAACGTAAGAATTGTTGAGCGTCCGCCCGCGCATATAGGCAAGCGGAGCTATTTCTATAACGCCGCGCTCTAAAAGCCTAAGGTAACTTTCAAGCCCGAGCATTTCTTGCAAAGCGTCGTACAAAGGTCTTAAGTACGGGTCGACTTTCGACTGCAAATCCCCGGGGAGATACCCGAGCCGCTCTCCCGCCTCGACCGCCGGGCGCGTTAAAATTATCTTTTCGACTTCCTTGTTTTTAAGCGCGGAAACAGCCATAGCCACGGCAAGATAGGTCTTGCCCGTACCGGCGGGACCGACGCCGAAAACCACCGTGTTCTTTTTTATTTCGTCGATGTAAACCTTCTGCCCGAACGTTTTGCATTTTATGGGTTTGCCGCGGCTTGTCACCGCGATAACGCCCGACGTTATTTTGCCTATGTCGTCGGCTTGTCCGTCGCGGGCAAGCTCCACACAGTAAATTATCCTCGACTTGTCTATCCTTTCTCTCGCGTCAATGATTTCAAGAAGCTTGTTTATAACGGTAACGGTGAGTTCCACCGCCGCCTCTTCGCCGCTTATCACGATCGTTTCGCCGTTTGCGTAAGCTTCCGCGCCCGTTTCCGCTATAATCGCGTTAAGGTTTTCGTCGAAGTTGCCGAGAAGCGACAAAAACCTCTCGCCCCCGCCGACGTATATTTCTTCCTTAAACTTATTGTTCAATCGTTTCCTCCCGGGTAGCAAAACAATCGTTTTACCGCCACATAATACAAAAATGTATCGCCGCTTCCTGTCGGCGTTAATTTTTCGCTTGCAACGCTGCCTTCGCCGCCCGCAAGCAAAAGCGCGGCGCGCTTACAGTCTTCTTTGAACTCATCGCCGCCGTCGCCGAAAAATTCAAAGCCAAGCTCCGACTCGACCGAATAGCAGGCAATCGCACCGTCGTCGGCGAGAATATCGCCCGCCTTAACAAAATCGCCTTCGAATTTTTTCTGCTCCCCTCTGTACACGACAATCTCTTTCAAAACGCCGGTATAGAGGGAATAAATCTTGCCGTTATCTTTCGTTTCGATAGTCGGCGTTTGATAAACACCGTAGATAACGAGCTTATTGGCGGACTTTTTTACCAAAACGCTCTTTATTCCTCTCACGGAACGCCTTATCGCGCTCTCCGCTTCAAAAAGCTTACCGTCGGTCGGCGACGTAAACTTTTTCACGCCGATTTTTTCGACTTCTTTCAATATTTCAATCCCGACGTTTTCGGGGAATGCCGAAACGTCTATATCAAGAACGAATCCGCCGAGCAAAAACATACAGCCGATTGCGACGATTAGCGCGGCAATCGAAAAAACGTTTGCGATTATCGCTTGCTTAAAGCGAACAAAAAAACTGTTTTTTATTAGTTTAGTATACCACATATCGGCGGAAATTGCAAAAACTTTTTCGGCATCCGTCGATTTTACAAGCAATATAAGCTCGTTATCGGACAATATTTTGCTTTTAACGATGTTTATCCCCGATTTTTTGAGCTTGTTTATGAGTTTTGCGCGGTTCCTTCCCTTAACGTAAATCTCAACAACGTTCATTTTTCACCTCTAAGGAAGCGATAAATCCGCCGATGTACAGATCCCCCGATTCAAGACCGCCGAGACTCAGCTTTTTTCCTTTCAGAACAAGTAAAAACGAGCCGAACGAAAGCGAAATTTCCTCTTCCGCAACGCTTTCTATCCTTTTTACGCCCTGAAAGTACCCTCCGGTCGGCGTGAGATACGCGCGATATCCTTTCAGAGAGGAAAAAAACGAGTCCATAACGCTCAAAAACATTGTAAATTCCGCCTTAAACTATTATATTTAAAGCGAAGTTAATTAAGAACGAATTTGTATGCCGTCAAAAAAAGCCGTTTCACTCTTTAAGGGCTTTGTCGAATATCTTAAACGCGACCGCGCGAACGAGAATAAAGCTTGCAAAAGTTATAATAAACCCCGCGCACACGTCCGTCAGGTAATGCGCGCCGGCGACTATTCTTGCCGCCATAACGGTAAGCGATAAACCGACCGCCAAAGCAAAAGTTAAAATTTTATACTTTTTCGTATCGAATATTTCTGCCGTATACGGCAAAAGCGTAAGGCTTAGAAGCATAGCCGCGGAAGTAGAGTGACCGGACGGAAAAGACCGGAACGCGTCCGACTCGACGCCGGCGGCAAGAAGTTTTTCCGACAATACTTTCCCCTTTGATATCAAAAACCATTTAGTGTATTCCGCGCCCTCCGCGTAAAGTCCGTTTTCCTTTACGAAAAACAAAAATCTGTACCTTGCGCGGCAAAAAAGCGGCTTTAAGCTATGCGTTACGGCTTCGCATATTATAGCGGTAAAAATCACGATTAACGAACATATAGCCAGCCTTTTAAGGTTTTGACGACCGCATTTTTTTGAAAAAGCAGAAGAGCAAAGATACCATACGAGCGAAAACGTCACCGAAAAAAACAAGCAAAACAAATTCTTGTAAACGCCCTGAAGCGACGACGAAAGGTTAAAGTACGGCTCGCTTGCTTTGATAAACCTCGTCGCGGCGTAATAGTTAAGCCCGACGGCGACTATGCCGCAGACGACGGATACGCTAATCCTCGGCGCGGGGCTTTTCAAAAACCTGTCGCGCAAAAAAATCATTATGCAAAAAATCGCAACGGACGGAAAAATATACACCGGCATTTCACCGAAAATCTCGAAAAACGCGGCAAAAAAATTTTGCGAATAATAGTTCGTTTTGCTTAAAGCCGCCATCGCGGAAGAAATTTCGTAATCGAAAAAAGTTCCGAAAACGACTGCAACGAGCATCAGTCCCGCAAGTATCATAAAAGGCAAATTGTTTTTTAAAGTTTTTTTCATCGGTCGCACCTTTTCTTTTTATGCGAATATTTTATCATAAAGGCATAAAAATATCAAGCTTTTTTCCCGTTCCCCTTTCAAAAGCGTTTTTTAGGGCAAAAAAACAACTTTTTAACGGAAAACGCCTTAAAAGTATTAGCTAATTCCGCTTAAAAATGGTATACTTAATAGAAATAAAAAGTAAATTCCTATCTTTAAGGAGCAAATTCTTATGAACATGCCGGAAATCGAAAAAAAATGGCAAAAATATTGGGAAGAACACCATACAAACGAGTTTGACGAAAGCAAAATCGACAAAAAGTTTTACTGTCTCGAAATGTTTTCTTACCCTTCGGGCGCAAAGCTCCACATAGGGCATTGGTACAACTACGGCTTAACCGACAGTTTTGCCAGATACAAAAGAATGAAGGGTTACGAAGTTTTCCAGCCCATGGGCTTTGACGCGTTCGGTCTGCCCGCCGAAAACTACGCGATAAAAACCGGCGTTCACCCCGAAGATTCCACGCTCAAAAACATCGAAACGATGGAAGGTCAATTGAAGCGCATAGGCGCGATGTTCGATTGGACAAAGGAAATAAAAACCTGCCTCCCCGACTACTATAAGTGGACGCAGTGGATTTTCTTGAAGCTTTACGAAAACGGGCTTGCGTACAGAAAGGAAGCGCCCGTCAATTGGTGTCCCGGGTGCAACACCGTGCTTGCAAACGAACAAGTCGTAGGCGGGGCTTGCGAGCGTTGCGGTTCGACGGTCGTCAAAAAAGACCTTACGCAATGGTTCTTCAAGATAACTGCTTACGCGGAAGAGCTTTTAACGGGGCTTGACAAGCTCGACTGGCCCGAAAAAACAAAGCTTATGCAGAAAAACTGGATAGGCAAATCGCTCGGCGCGGAAGTCACCTTTAAAACGGAAAGCGGCGACGAGTTCAAGGTCTTTACCACCCGCATAGACACTATCGCCGGCGTATCTTACGTGGTTTTGGCTCCCGAACACCCGCTCGTCAAAAAGCTTACTACCGACGCGCAGAAAGAAGCGGTCGAAAAGTACGTTTTCGAAACGAGCAAGGCAAACGAAATAGAACGCCTTTCTTCCGACCGTGAAAAAACGGGCGTGTGGACGGGTGCGTACGCAATAAACCCGCTCACGGGCAAAAAAGTGCCTGTCTACGCCGCCGATTACGTTCTTTATAGTTACGGTACGGGCGCGGTTATGGGCGTTCCCGCGCACGACGAAAGAGATTTTGCTTTCGCCAAAAAGTACAATCTCCCCGTCAATCAGGTCATAACAAACAAAACGCGCGACGCGGTTTTGCCGTACGTTGAGGACGGCTACCTTGTAAACAGCGGCGAATTCGACGGTCTTTTCGGCGACGAAGCGAGAAAAGCGATTGTAGAAAAGCTCGAAAAGCAAGGTCTTGCGTCTTTCAAGACAAACTACCGTCTGCGCGACTGGCTTATTTCCCGCCAAAGATATTGGGGCGCGCCTATCCCCATAATTCATTGCCCGCACTGCGGCGACGTTGCCGTGCCTTACGAAGACTTGCCGGTGAAGCTTCCATACGACGTAGAGTTTAAGCCGGACGGAAAATCGCCCCTTGCAAAGCACGAGGGCTTTATGCACTGCAAATGTCCTAAGTGCGGCGGCGAAGCCCTTCGCGACCCGGATACGCTCGACACGTTCGTTTGTTCGAGCTGGTACTACCTCAGGTACCCCGACGCGCATGACGACAAAATGGCTTTCGACCCCGAAATCATCAACAAAATGTTGCCCGTCGACAAGTACGTCGGCGGCGCGGAACACGCTTGCATGCACCTTTTGTACGCGCGCTTTATAACAA
>CAKQSU010000039.1 GCA_934273135.1 uncultured Clostridia bacterium | reverse complement strand
GGCATGCATTCTTATAACGTCGTTTTTTGCGACGTAGCCCATATATTTACCCTCGGAAGCATAGTCCTTGGTAACGGTCATTTCGCGGTATTGATAGTTAGTGGAAGTCTTTTCTATAAAGTTTTTCTCGCTCAAAGTAACGTCCGCAAAAGAGAGAATATTTTCAAACTCCACGCGGTAACCCTTTTTAAAGCGCACCTTGAATTCCGTGGAAAAATCCTTGTATTTTACGGTTATAAGGTTATTGCCGGGCGCAAGCTCGGCGCGCGTTTTGTCGATTTTAGTTTCTCCTAAAAAGAGCGAATAATCGTTTATTTGTATTTCCTTTTCGGCGTTGAACGCGACTACTTTAAGCCCCGAAAAATCGAAAAGACTTTCGCTTAAACCGTCCGTAGCTTCCGGGAGAGCCGCTACGCGTATGCCCGTTGCCGCAAAGGCTTTCACGGTGACAGGCACTTCGACTCTTCCGTCCTCGAAGGTAACGGTAACGCTCGTCATACCCACGGCAAGGTTTTCGCCGTTTTCGATTACGTAATCGGTTTTCGTTAGCGGATCGGTGTAATCGTCATACCAGACGGCTTCGATTATCATACCCGTCGGGTCGAAGTTTTCGCCCTCGAAGTATTCCGTTTTTGTCGGCATTTTCTTGACGACAAGGCTTTTTATCGAGATTTCCGCGTTCGCGCTGCTCCCTCCCGGCGAACTCGCAGGCGTTTTGGGCGCGCAACCGCACGCGAGAGTGACGGCGCATATTAAGATCAGCGCGGAGATAAGAATTTTCCTCATGAGAATTGCTCCTTTTTGTTTTTGACAAGGTTTAGTATGCATGAAAATCGCAATAAAAAACCCTTCGCACACGCCGATTATAGGGTAAGCGAAGGGATAGCGCAATAGCAATAACGTAATCGTGCTTTTTTACAGCATAATCGTTTTTTTCGGCGGAAAAAAGATAGGGATTGCATTCTTCATCACTAATTATTTTTGCGGCAATAAATCGGTTTTTTTCTATCCGCAAAAATGCGAAGCACCTAAAAGAGCGTATTTTTTGATGATTTTTTGCGAGCGTGAGGGATGCTGTACTGAACGTACTGCGCCCGAACGGTCGCTAAAAAGCGCGAAAAAGCCGCCTTTTAGGTAGTTAGTGATAAGGAATGCAATCCCTAAGACAACGGAAAGACTATATTGACGTTGAAAACGTTTTTGTCGGTCGAAACGGAAAGTTCGCCGCCGTACTTTTCGCACAAAAGCTTTACGCTCTTCATTCCGTACCCGTGCGATTCGGAATCCTTTTTCGTGGTGAGCGGGAGCGTATCCTTAAAGCGTAGCTCGCCTTCGTAGCAGTTGTGCATGTTCACGGAGAGAAAATCGTTGGTTCTCTTAACGGAAAGGGATATGACTTTTTTGTCGGCTTCGAGCGTGCGCACGGCTTCAATCGCGTTGTCGGCTAAATTACCAAAAAGCGTGTAAAGGTCTGTTTCTTCCATAAAAGAAAGGGCCTTGCCGTCGGCTATACAGCAGAATTTTATGCCATCCGAATAGGAAAGCAGGCTTTTTTCGGTGAGTATAACGTCGAGCGCGGGGTTGCCCGTTTTAACCGCCGCGTCGTAAAAGGAAACGGCACGTTCGATTTCGCCTATCGTTTTGTCGTCAACCGTCTTTTCGTTGCCGATCCGCCGTATTCTGTACTTTAAGTCGTGGAATTTTAAGTTTATCGCCTCTATATTGGCTTTTGAAAGTTCGTACTGCGCCTTATCCTTTTCCCAAAGCGATTTTATGGTTGTAACGTCCGTTTCGAGCTTGCGGCGCAAGGCAACGTCGAATTGAAGGTACATCGCCAAAAGACAACAACAGATATTGTACGCGGCAAGCAAAATGAGGTAGCCTTTTTCGTAAACGAGCTTACTTTTTGCGGTAACGACGGAACTGAGCGCAACGGCAAAAAGAAGTATCAGCGCGACGAGAACGACCGTTGCAAAGCTATCGGCGGTCAAAAGTTTTATCTTGTCCTTTTTCGACTTCATAAATAGATATGAGAAAAAATAAGTCATACCGTAAACGTAGCCGTAAATGACGAACATGAACGGATTTGCCGCCGACCCCGCGCCGCTTCCGTAAAAGAACTTGGTTATGTCGAAAAGCGAATCGCTATACGCGCCGGAGTCCACGGACGGACCGAGCGAGAGCGCGACGCTTGCCATATCGAAAACTTCATAAGCGACGTGTTGCGTGACGTAGCCGGCGATTCCGCAAAAAACGATTATTCGCCACGGCTCGTCGTACGTAAAGCCCATAGAAAAAAGCGAAAAGAAAAATATCGCAAGGAACATCGTTATGTTCCACACTACGCCGTAGCTCACAACCGGCAGAGCGAACGCAAAAAGGAGAACGGCAAAAAGAGAGCCTGCAAGTCGGAGCGGAAAGAGTTTTTTCCGCTTTAAGTTTAGCGACATAAGCGTTTCCGCGACGAAAAGTTCGGCGGCAAACAGCGTTTTATACAAAAACAGCGAAGTAAACTCGTACATTAAACTTTGCCTCCGAGGTAGTCCGCAACGTCCTTTAAGAAGGGTTTTTTGCGCGCGTAGCTTATCTGCAATTTTTCGCCGTCTACAAAGCAATCGTAATCTTTTACGCCCGTAACGAAGCGGAGATTGACGAGGAACGAGCTTGCGCAACGAGAAAAGCCCAAACCCTTCAATTCGTCCTCGTACTTTTTAAGCGTTCCCCATGCGGAAACGTTTTCGTCTTTTAAGTGAAACGTAACGGTATGGCCTAAAACGTCGATATAGCGTATCTCCTGCACGCCGACAACCCTTACGCCCTGCTTGTTGGTTATCATTATTTTGTCGGCTTTCGCGGTCTTTAAGTATTCGAGCGCCCGCGCGATTTTCACCTTGAAGTTAGCGTATCCCACGGGCTTGACCATAAAATCCATTGCATTAACTTCGTAACCCATCACGGCGCACTGCGCCATATTGGTGACGAACAAAAGCGCGGCAATGGAATCAATTTCCCTTAATTTTCTCGAAGCCCTCATTCCGTCCATGTCGGGCAAGTCTATGTCCATGCATATTATCCCGTAGTTGCCCTTATAGCCCGTCAGAAAATCCACTGCGGACGTAAACTTCGTAACGGAAAATACGCAGCCCGTTTCCGCTCCGTATCTTTTGAAATATTCCTCCAAGCCGAGCGCATAGTTAACGTCGTCCTCTATGATGGCAACTTCCGTCATATCGTTTCCTCCTTGAAAATTTTAGACGCACTTTTAGCGTACCCCTTTTTTTTGGAGTGTACCCCCTATATTTTTAAAAATACACTTTCTTGCGCCGTCTGTCAATAGTTTTTTCAAAAATTTTTTAATTTTGCCGTTCGGCTTTTCTTGCCCGCCTTTCCTCTCCCTCTCCGCCGCGCAAAAAAAAGAGCGGTCCGAAAAAAGGAACGCTCTGATTTTTTAGTCCGCCTTAACCCGCGCTATAACGCGATAAACTGCGGTTTTTCTGTTGTAACGAACAAAGTATCCGCGAGGTAAAAGATAGTCCGAAATATTCCTCAAATACCTTCTGAAAGAGGATAACGAAATTCCGGTTTCATTCATAAAATTCTCTTTTCTTACGCCCTCTTCGCCTTTAAGCTCGTCGTACAAGGTCAACAGACCTATAGCTTTTTTCATGCAATGGTTTCTCCTTTTGTTAAAATTTATTGTACAAGCTTAGTCTTTTGTCGCACAATATTATATATTGTATACCAGACATATTGGTATGTCAAGACTTTTTAAGCCGTTTAATGTAAAGTTAGGTCGAAAAAATCGACAAGTTTTGTAACGACACAATGATACGAGGGATAAAAATGCGCAATAACTTCAAGGATAATCTTCGTTTTTTAAGATTAAATTCGGGGCTTACTCAAAAACAGCTTGCCGAATTGTTAAACGTTGACCAACGCACCGTCAGCGCGTGGGAAAAAGGCGTGTCCGAACCCGATTTGCAAACGCTCGATAAGCTTTGCGAATTATTCAAGGAAGATTACAACGGTTTACTCTCTTAAAAATTTTTTATTGTAAAAGTCCGTTTTTTATTGTAAAAGTCCGTCTTTTTTTGCTTTAAAAGACGGACTTTTTTGTGGCTTAATCGACTTATAGGCGGGTTTATCGGTTTTTATCGTTGGTTTTGACAAGGGAGCGGAAATACTTTTTGTTTGTGATTTTTGCCAAAAGAAGAAGAGAAAGCGCGTATAAAGCAATCAAAAGCACGGCGCATATTATTACGCCGAAAACGCCTAACGCATAATTAAATTTATCGAGATTTTTAAACACCGCAAGCCAAACGCCCTCGGCGGAAAACACGGGATACGGATACCACTCGACGGGGAAAACAAATCTTCCGAGAATTTTCACTATTACGGCGTACAAAAACGCAAACGACGACAAAAGACAGACTTTTTTTGTTTTCACCTCTTTTTCGGGCTTAAACAGCGCAAAAAAAGTTATGACGCAAATAGGGAAAATCACGTGCATGAAAAGCGATTGGAAAAACCCTTTCAGGTTTTTCCACGCCCAACCGGTGAATCCGAACGGCACGGCGGCAAAATACTGCGGGACGCAATACGCAACGAGAGTTATGACTTCGTTAAGCGTAACGAATATAACGACGTATTCGTTATCGAAAAGCTTCAGCCCTTTTTCAAACCCCGAAAGATAACATATCGTTCGCCCCACGCCCCAAAGCCCGGAAAAACCGAGCGCAAGATAGGTAAAATAGGTAAAAAACCCCGCTTTGCCTATATATTTTGCCAAAGCCTTTTCCTCTTCCTTTACAGGGTGATAAAAGAAAGTCGGATACCTGTACGACGAAAATATCCTAAAAAAGACGTAGACGGCAAGCGCGGAGGCAAGCCCGAGCGCAACGGAAAATATTAAGTTTTTAGCGTTAAATTCTCTTTTCATACGTTTAGTATAGCATATTCCCGCCGATTAGGCAAAAAAAAGTTGATTTATTTTCGGATAAGCTGTAAAATAAAAAGAAAAAAGGAGCGGAAATTATTCCCGATACTGTTACAATGGATATCAAACACCCTATAATTACTTTTAAAATGAACAACGGCAAGACAATGAAAGCCGAACTTTACCCCGAAATCGCGCCTAACACGGTCAATAACTTTTTGAGCCTTGTTAATGCCGGATATTATAACAACCTCACGTTTCATCGCGTTATAGAGGGGTTTATGATACAGGGCGGCTGCCCGGACGGCACGGGCAGAGGCGGTCCCGGATACACCATTAAAGGCGAATTCGACTCAAACGGATTTAAGAACAAATTAAAGCATGACAGGGGCGTACTTTCTATGGCTCGCACTATGATGCCCAATTCCGCGGGTTCTCAGTTTTTCATAATGCACCGCCGCGCACCCCACCTCGACGGACAATACGCCGCATTCGGCAAGCTCATAGATGGTTTTGACGTTCTCGACGAAATCGCCTCTTGCCCGACCGATTTTGCGGACAAGCCGAAAAAACCCGTCGTAATGGAAGAAGTCACGGCGGAAACGTTCGGCGTAGATTACCCCGCGCCCGTGAAGTATTAAAAGTTGAAAACGGAAAGTTGAAAGTTGAAAATTGTGGATTTTAAAAATATATAAATATTGTCCTTAATTTTCAACTATCCTAACGGCGGAGAGTGAAGAGAATTGACACAGCCGGTGACGGAGACCGACAGGCGCGTACTAAATGTACGTAACTAAAGGGCGACGGCGCACGCAGTGGCAAAATGTGCTGCTATTGCGCCGTTAGAACGATATAAAAACTCCGCGTATAAGTCGATAATCGACTTATACGCGGGGTTTTTATGTCTGCCGACTAATTCATCGGCAGCGGCGGCAAATCTATTGTCGGGTCTTTGTCATCGCCCGTGCCGGAGGACGATATCAAGCTTACTTTCTCTACTTCGATAATAAATACCGAAGCATTTTGCCATTGCTTTTTCATATCTGTTTACGCCTTGTTTCCGCCGATATCGTCCCAACCCTGACTTGCGTTCCCGCCGAGGTTAAAACTACCGTCGGTAGTATTATTGTCCGAAGCCGTAAGCGTATTTGCGACGCTAACTATTATTTTTTCTATTTTTGCTTTTTCGAATGCTTTCTTCATAATAAAACCTCTCCTTTATTTTGTTACTTTGCGATATACTCCGCGCAAGCAATGCCGTAAGCGTAAATCGCCTTTGCAATGCCGCTTACTCCGTCCGTTTCCCACTTGTTAGCGCAGTAATCGTACACGCCGTAAACAAGCGTTTGAACCATTTTCGTGTTATCGTCAATAGTCTTTTTGATAATGACTCCAACCCGCTTGCCGAGTTCGGAAGCGTAAATGCCCGCGCCCGTGTAAACGTACAAATCGCCGTCTTTCGTCCACTTATCGGCGGAAATATTTTCACTGCCTATCGTGACTGTGTAACCGCTGTTTTCGCCGTAAACGGTTGAGTAATTTTCCGCCGTCATAGCGTAGACGATTGCATTCACGTCGGAAACGTTAAGCGTTACTTTGGAAATCAAGTTCTCGCCCGTCGAAGTCGCGCCGCTTGTAGGCTTAGCGAGTTCGGTTTCCGTAAGGTTATGATTTGTAATAACTTCGTCTATTGCAGTTGTATCGGTAATTCCGAGGAACTCCTTAGCCGCTTTGCCGTAATAAACAAGAGCTTTAACCGCCGTTTTTGCCTTTTCGGTTGCAGAAGTTGTTCCGAGAAGCGTATCGCAATAGCCGAGAACGCTCAGTTCCTTGCTGTCGACAACGGTTTCGCCCTCGTAAACTTTAACGGTGTAAACTCTGTCGATAATCTGCGGGGTTATGTTTTCGATATAGTAGAAACCGTCTGCATGTTTTTTGATTTCCGCTTCTTCGCCGCCGTTATAAATGTAAGTGACTTTAACGTTTTCACCGACTTCTTTTACGCTGACTTTAAGCGTTATCGAAGTACCGAGATTAACGAGATATTCTTTAAGAGTGGAGCATTCGGTAACGCCGTAAGTGCCGTCATTGTTCGCAACAGCCTTAAAACCTTTTACAAGCCATTCTTGTTTAAGCTCGGTTTTGAACGTGCCGCCGCTTATCGCAAAGCTACCTTTATCGAAAATCTTGTCTATAGAACCGTTTTCTATTTTGACTAAGGAACCGTTGTTGCCGTATTTATCGAGCTTATCGGCGGCTTCCTCTTCGCCGGAAAGATAGGTTATCTTAGTGTTTTCGCCCGTAATCGTGAGCTGACCGTGAACAACGCCGTTGGTTGCTGTTGCGGTCGGCGCGGAGTTAACGAAAACATAACCTATAGTGCTGTTTTCGACTGTTACGTATACGTTTCCGCCGACCCAAAGGTCGTTTGCAGCATAGTAATTTTCTTCGTTAAGTTCGAGATTTCCCTTACTGCCTATAAGCGTACTGTTTTTAATGGTTGCATGCGAACCGCCGCCGGAAATATGTATGCCGGAACCGTGAGTAATGCCACCGCCGTTTTGTGAAGTCACGCCGTCGAACACGGTTTCGCCCGCGCCGCCTTCGTTAAGGAAGATTTTTGAAACTCCGTTACCGTCAAGCGTTATGTTTTTAAAAGTAAGCGTACCTTGTGCACCTTGCGTGCGGTAGAACATACCGGCTTTGCCATCGGTGCTAACTGTTTTTTTAGTAGCCTTTATAGTGTACGCGCCTTGACCGTCGATTGTTATGGCTTTGCCCGTAGCGACTTGTTCGTCGAGCGCGATATCACTAATCAAAACAACCGTTTCGCCGTCTTTTGCCGCCGCGACGGCTTCGGCGAGAGTAGCGTAAGCCGCAACGGAATCGCCGTTTACGTCGACAACCTGAGCAACTTTTCCGGAAGTTGCGACATAATCGCCGTCGGAATTCCTTGTAACTCCTACGCCCTTCATAGTGAATCTTGCGTTAACGCCTTCCTTTCTATCGCCTGCGCTGTTGAACGGATCCCAATTTTT